>NZ_CM148372.1:1885000-2110000 GCF_055901575.1 Mesorhizobium sp. WSM4842 | reverse complement strand
GTGGACGAGAACGATATTGCGGAGCGGCGCGCTCTGTGCGTCGGCAGCAGTTGCCGAAAGCGTCAGCGCACCGACGGCGATCGCTAGGGATTTGATCATAATAATTCTCCAGTTGGATTTTGCTGTTGATAGGACAATCATGATCTACCCTGAAGGGTCTGACTTGATTATCGAGCGGATTCGGACATCAATGTCTCAAAATGAGAGACAATCCTGGAGGACGCAAATGCTGCACGACTTCAGCGATACGGTCGCTTTCGTAAAGGTGGTGCAGGAAGGGAGCTTCACAGCGGCGGCGCGCGTGCTCAAGGTGCCGAAGACACGGATCAGCCGGAAGGTGCAGGAGCTGGAATCCAGACTACAGACACAACTGTTGAATCGGACAACGCGCAGCCTGAAGCTGACTGAAGCGGGAGCGGTTTATTTCCAGCACTGCGAGCGAGTGGTGAAGAATCTGGAGGATGCGGAGAACGCAGTGGCGGAGTTGCAGCAACATCCGCGCGGGTGGCTTCGGATTACAGCCCCGTATTGGCTGGCAACTCGCGTCCTCGCGCCGCTGCTCACCGAGTTTCGCCGCTTCTATCCAGAGGTGTTCCCGCAATTGCTTCTTGGGCACGAAGTCGTCGATCTTGTCACCAAGGGCATCGACGTCGCTTTCCGGCTCCAGGAAGGCACCCTGCCCGATTCCACGCTCACGGCTCGGCGGCTCGGCGCATTACCGATGGGCATCTATGGAGCCCCGACCTACCTGGAACGTGCGGGAATGCCACAGCATCCTTCGGAGCTGGCAGAACATGCCTGTCTGTTGACAGAATTCTATTTCAATCGTCCGGCTGTAGAATGGCCCCTGTCGAGCGGCGGCGAGCAGTCCCAGTTCAAAGTACGAGCAGTGGCCGTCGCCAGCGATCCAGAGGCTCTTCACGGGTTCCTGCTGGAGGGAGTTGGCCTGTTCATGACCAACCATGTGCGCGTCAAGTCGGACGTTGCGGCTGGAAGACTGGTTCGTGTCCTGCCCGAGTGGGCAGGGCCCGAACCGACCCTCTATGCGATCCGGCCAGGAGGCGGCGTTCAGCCGCCCAAGGTTAAAGCATTCTTGGACTTCCTCATTCCGCGGCTCGACTTGAAGAGGATTGACAGCAAAGGGAGCCACATCTGAAGCCGATCCTGCGCACAAAGCGCTTCTTCCGCCGCATCGCCGGGCGTTAAACTGACCCACTACCCCCTTTGGCAGTAGCCGGCTGATGCAGTTTGACCCGAGCTAGCCCTTATCAACGTTACGCCGATTTAATGTGCAAGCGAGCGGGAGAATTGCCATAAAGCTTTGATATCGACGAGTCATCCTGCGTGTCGGAGTGTGCCGTCGCGTCTACTTCACCTTGGGAACCGTAGGCGGTATATTTGCCAACCGGAGCGCCGATGGCCACCTGGAAACAGATCGTATTTGCACTTGTGATCCTCGTCGCGGCTGCGGCCGCCTGGGTTCGCTTTTTTCCAGGCGCGCCGGATGTGCTGGCGCGCTGGGGCATCGATTGGGCTTATGCCGCAACGCCACCAACGGGCGCCGTCGATAACGCCGGGCAAGCAGGCAGCCGCAACGCCGCCGGCCGGCGGGTGACTATCGTTGCATTGCCGGCGTCCGCCGCCATCATCAACGATCGCCTGCAGGCGATCGGCACCGGCCGCGCCAACGCCTCGGTGACGATCAATCCCTACAGTTCCGGCCGCCTAGTAGAATTCCTGGTCGAGTCCGGCGCGCATGTCGAAAAGGGGCAGGTGATCGCCACCCTCGATTCCGACACCGAGGTGATCGCACAGGACCGCGCCAAAGTTGCTTTGCAGGACGCGCAGGCCAAGCTCGTCCGGGTCAAATCGCTGCGGGCTTCCAACGCTGCGACAGCGGTCGCCGTTGCCGATGCCGAAGTGGTGCTGGCCAATGCCAAGCTGGCGCTTCGCGATGCGGAACTGGCCTTGCGGCGCCGCTCGATCGTCGCACCGATCGCCGGTGTCGTCGGCATCCTGCCGATTGCCGCCGGCAACTATGTGACCAGCCAGTCGGCGGTCGCCACCCTCGACGACCGCTCCAGCATACTGGTCGAATTCTGGGTGCCGGAGCGCTTCGCCGCCGCCGTCAAGATCGGCGCGCAATTGTCGGCGACGCCGATTGCCAATCCCAACAAAGCCTATACCGGTACGGTTTCCGCTATCGACAACCACATCGATGAAGCCAGCCGTACCCTCCTGGTCAAGGCAAAGATCGCCAACCCGGCCGATTCGCTGCGTGCCGGCATGTCCTTCCAGATCTCCATGAAATTCCCCGGCGACAGCTATCCGGCGGTCAGTCCGCTGGCGATCCAGTGGGGTTCGGACGGCGCCTATATCTGGGCCATCGTGGACGGCAAGGCCAAGCGGGTGGCCGTGCGCATCATCCAGCGCAACACCGAGACCGTGCTGATCGACGCCCCGATCGTCAGCGGCGACATGGTGGTGACCGAAGGCACCCAGAGCGTCAGCGAAGGCGGCGAGGTCCGCATCGCCGGCGAAGAACAGCGCGCCGCGGACGCCGACGGCTGATGACCGCAACCAACAACGCCGCCGGCGACACAGGCTTCACCGCGCTGTTCATCCGCAGGCCGGTGATGGCCTTGGTCTTGAACACGCTGATCGCGGTCGCCGGCCTTGCTGCCTTCTACGGTGTCGAGGTCCGCGAACTGCCTGATGTCGATCGCGCCGTCGTCACCGTTAACACGACCTTTGAAGGCGCTGCGGCCGAGACCGTCGACCGCGAATTGACCGACGTGATTGAGGGCGCGGTCGCCCGCGTCTCCGGTGTGAAGTCGATCTCGTCCACCTCGTCCTTCGGCACGAGCCGCGTCACCATCGAATTCAACGACGGCGTCGACCTCGACGTCGCCGCCTCCGATGTGCGCGATGGCGTTGGCCGCGTCGTCGACCAGATGCCTGACACGGCGGATGCGCCGCGCATCGTCAAGGCCGACGCCAATTCCGAGCCGGTGATGCGGCTGGCTGTCACCTCCGACACCATGTCGGTGCAGGACATGACGGTGCTAGTCCAGGACCAGATCGAGGACGAGCTTGCCGCCGTGCCCGGCGTTGCCGACGTCCAGGTCTATGGCGACCGCGACAAGATCTTCCGCATCGATGTCGACCAGAACAAACTTGCCAGCCTGGGCTTCACCGTCGCCGACCTGAGGACAGCGCTGGCTTCGGTCGCTTTCGATTCGCCGGCCGGTTCGATCACCACGACCAACCAGGACCTGATCGTGCGTCCGACGGCGGACGTGACCACGCCGGAGGAGTTCGAAAACATCATCATCGGCGGCACGACCCGCATCCGCGACGTCGCCACCGTCACGCTCGGCCCCGACATCGGCCAGACCACATTGCGCTCGAACGGCAAGACCGGCATCGGTCTCGGCATCATCCGCCAGGCGGAATCGAACACGCTGGATATTTCGACCGGCGTCAGAGCCGCGGTCGCCACGCTGCAGGCGGATCTGCCCCAGGGCATGTCGATCAAGGTCACCAGCGACGATGCGGTCTTCGTCAACGGCGCGGTGCATGAAGTCGAAATCGCACTCGGCCTGTCCGTCTCCATCGTGCTGATCGTCATATACGTGTTTCTCCTCGACTGGCGCGCGACGCTCATTCCGGGGCTTGCGATGCCGGTCGCCATGATCGGGACGATCGCCGCCATCTATCTCGCCGGCTTCTCGGTCAACATATTGACGCTGCTCGCCCTGGTGCTGGCGACGGGCCTGGTCGTCGATGACGCCATCGTCGTTCTCGAAAATATCGTGCGACGACGCAACGAAGGCATGGGGCCACGCGCCGCGGCCGTGCTTGGCGCCCAGGAAGTGTTCTTCGCCGTCATCGCCACGACGCTGACGCTGGTCGCCGTGTTCGTGCCGATCTCCTTCCTGCCCGGCCAGACCGGCGGCCTGTTTCGCGAATTCGGCTTCGTTCTCGCAATATCGGTGCTTCTGTCCGCCGTCGTGGCGCTGACCTTTTGTCCGATGCTTGCCTCGCGCATGCTGTCGGTCGCGCCGCTTCATCACGAAGGCGGCAGCGGCATCGGCGCCCGCATCGGCGGCGCGCTGAACAGGCTCTACCGGCGCTGCCTACGTACCTGCCTCGATGCGCCGTGGATCGTGCTCCTGGTCGCGCTGCTGTTTGGAGCCACCGCCTTCACGCTGTTCGGCACGATTCGCCAGGAACTGACGCCGACCGAGGATCGTGCCGTCGTGCTCATGCGCGTCGACGCGCCGCAAGGCGTCAGCCTCGACTACACGACGCAGCAGATGCAGAAGATCGAAAAACTGATCCAGCCGCTGCGCGATTCCGGCGAAATCCGCAACACCTTCGAGAGCGCCGGCCGGAACGGCGCCTACAACGCCGGCTTCATGGTGATGACGCTGGCGCCATGGGACGAGCGCGACCGCAGCCAGCAGCAGATCATGGCCGACATCAGCCGGCTCACCCGGCAGGTGCCGAGCGTGCGCGTCTTTCCGATACAGCCCAACAGCCTCGGTATTCGCGGCGCCGGCAACGGCCTGCAGTTCGCGCTGGTCGGCAACAACCGTGCGGCGCTCGGCGACGCTGCGGTGAAGATCATCGCCGAGATGCAGAAGGATCCCCGCTTCCAGTCGCCGCGGCTCTCCGTCGACCCGACGCAACCCCAACTTTCCGTCGCCATCGACCGCGAGCGCGCTTCCGACCTCGGCATCGACATTACCGGGCTTGCCGATACCTCCCAGGCCATGCTCGACGGCAATGATGTCGTCGACGTCTATATCGCCGACCGCAGCTACGGGGTGAAGCTCGTCTCGACGACCAACCCGATCAACGATCCGACCGATTTGGAGAACATCTTCCTGAAGACGGCCGACGGCCGCTTCGTGCCGATGTCGACCATCGCCACGTTGACCGAGCGCGCCGTACCGCCCTCGCTGACCCGCGAGCAGCAGCAGCCGTCGGTGGCGATCACCTCCAACCTCAGCAGCGATTTCGCACTCGGCCAGGCGCTGACCCGCGCCGAAGCAATCGCCACGCCGCTGCTGCCGGCGGGCAGCCGCATCGTGCCGTTGGCCGAGGCGGCGACGCTGGGTGAGACCAACAGCGCCATGATCACCATCTTCGGCTTCTCGCTGGTCATCATTCTTTTGGTGCTCGCCGCACAGTTCGAGAGCTTCGTCAGCGCGGTCATCATCATGGCGACGGTGCCGCTCGGCCTCGCCTGCGCGATCTTTGCCCTTTTGCTCAGCGGCACCAGCCTCAACGCCTACAGCCAGATCGGCCTGGTGCTGCTGGTCGGCGTGATGGCCAAGAACGGCATTCTGATCGTCGAGTTCGCCAATCAGTTGCGCGACCGCGGGCTCGGCGTGCGCGAGGCGATCGAGCAGGCCTCCACCATCCGGCTGCGGCCGGTGGTGATGACGATGATCTGCACCGTGCTCGGCGGTGTGCCGCTGGTGCTGGCGAGCGGCGCCGGCGCCGAGGCGCGCATCGCGCTCGGCTGGGTGATCGTCGGCGGCCTGGGTTTGGCCACCGTGTCGACGCTGTTCCTGACGCCGGTCGCCTATCTCCTGCTCGGCCGCTTCGTCACGCCGAAGGTGGAAGAGGCATCGCGGCTGAAGCGCGAGCTCGAGGAAGCCGCCTACACCAATGTCGACCCGGCGGAGTAGGTTCGGGTCAGGCAGCCTTCAACATCGCGGCGGGAAGGTGTTCTCGGGCATCCAGCACCTCCATGCCGACGATGTGACCCTCAGCATCATAGTCGAGGACTATGCCTGCGGAAACTTCCTCGCTTTCCTGAATCGCTTCCGAGGAAAAACGGATGTAGGCAGCATTAGCTTCCGGGTCATATTCGAGTTTGAGTGTCATTTCGGCCTTCTCGCCCCGCGATCGAAGTAGACAGACAGTATACGGATTTCCTCAGGCGTTACCACACAGATGACGCGCAGGATGCGATTGCCATTTTCGGGCACCCGCTTGTACAGACGTATCACCGAGGTGTCTTTCACATCCGCCGCTTGCCAATCCGGTTCCCACACAGCTCGTTCGATCCAGCGTTTGTCGAGCGAACGTTCACGAATGACTGTCTCGGCATGGTTGGTGTACAGCAGCGGGCGTTTCGCAATCATTCCGCAGCCATATCCCGATCAACACCGTGCCGCCGGGCCCGGCCAGTCAGCCAACACGCGCCCCATCGCCTCGGTTTAGGCACTTTACCCGTGGCAAGGAATGATCGTACTTCGGGAAGCCTTGTCAACGCGAGCCATTTCGTCTGGACAAGGGGGCAGGAGCGAGGGAATTATCCGGAGGAAATTGCAATGAGCTATCTGGACGAGCTGTTTTCGGTGGCCGGCAAGACCGCGCTGGTGACCGGGGCTGCGACCGGCATCGGCCGCATGGCTGCAACCGCTTTGGTCAGGGCCGGCGCAACCGTGATGATCGCCTCGCGCAAGGGCGAGGATTGCATCAGGGTTGCCGGCGAACTGAACGGCCTCGGCGGCTCCGGCCGGGCCGAAGGCTTTGCCGGCGATGTCTCCAGCGAAGCTGGCATCGCAGCGCTGGTCGATGAGGTCAAGGCGCGGGCCGAGCGGCTGAACATCCTGGTCAACAATGCCGGCGTTTCCTGGGGCGCGCCGCTGGAAAGCTTCCCCTACCATGCCTGGGCCAAGGTGTTCGGCGTCAACGTCACCGCCGTCTTCCATCTGACGCGCGAGCTTCTGCCGCTGCTCGACGCCGCCGCCAGCGATGCCGATCCGGCCCGGGTGATCAATCTGGGTTCGGTGATGGGCACGCAGCCATTGGCCGACGACGCCTACTCTTACGCTGCGTCGAAGGCTGCTGTTCATCATCTGACGCGCACCTTGGCGATCGAGTTCGCCGCCCGCCGCGTCACCGTCAACGCGTTCGCGCCCGGCCCCTTCCAGAGCCGGATGACCGCCTTCGCCACCGCGACCGAGGACCAGGCCAAGCATGTCGGCGGCCATGTTCCGATCGGCCGCATCGGCGCGCCGGATGACATTGCCGGCGCAACGCTCTATTTGTGCAGCCGTGCCGGCAGCTATGTCACCGGCGCCATCCTGCCGATCGATGGCGGGCAGTCGGTGCAGCATGGGCTGACACTGTTCAAGGAATGAAGCCGCTCGCGTTCCGGACGGTTGAAATGGAGGACATCAGCGTGGAACCGATCAGTCTCGATGTGCTTCTGGCCAGCGTCGGCAAGGAAGTCGGCGTGTCGCCCTGGCGGGTGGTCTCGCAGCGCATGATCGACCAATTCGCCGATGCCACCGACGACCACCAGTTCATCCATTGCGATCCGGAGCGCGCCAAGCGCGAGACGCCGTTCGGCGGCACCATCGCGCATGGCTTCCTGTCGCTTTCGCTTTTGTCGGCGATGACCTTCGAGACCATGCCGCCGCTCGAAAACAGCAAGATGGGCGTCAATCATGGCTTCGATTCGCTGCGCTTCCTGGCGCCGGTGAAGACCGGCGCGCGCATCCGCACCCGATTCGTGCTGGCCGACGTCAAGGTCAGGCCGTCGGGCTGGGTGCAGACGGCGCATGATGTGACCATCGAGATCGAGGGGTCGAAAAAACCGGCGCTGACCGCGCGCTGGCTGACGCTGACATTGATCGAACGCCAGCCAGAAGCGGCTTGAGTGGCGAACGCTGGTAACCCTGTTACGGCGATCATCTTGTCCGATTCCGTACAGCGTATATAATTTAGCCAGCCACTAACAATAAAGGCAGGCGAAGATTGCCGCTCAGCGTCCAGACACGCCGCGAGAAACAAAAGGCCGAACTGCGCTCCGAACTTGTCGATGCGGCGCACAAGCTCGTGCAGGAGGAAGGCTATGAAGGCCTCACCATACGCAAGCTGGCCAAGCGCGTCGGCTATGCACCGATGTCGGTCTATTCCTATTTCGCCGACAAGCAGGACATTCTGTTCGCGCTGGCCGAGGATGCGTTCGAGACTCTGGCAAAGCGTATCGAGGATCACCCGGCCGACGATCCGATCGAGGCGCTGCGGGTGGTGATGACCGAATACGCGGCCTTCGGCCTTGGCAACCCCAACGAGTATCGCACGGTGTTCATGACCGAAAAGGTCAAGCCCCCGGAAGGCAGGAACTTCGCCGAGATGCAAGAGGGCAACCCGTTGATGAAAGTGCTGATCAATAGGGTCGAGGCCTGCGTTGCCGCCGGCAGGCTGAAGGGCGACCCGCGCGCCATCGCCACCATGCTATGGGCGGTCGGTCACGGCACGATCTCGCTGCTGATCACCTTTCCTTTCTATCCGTTCGGCGACCAGCAGGCTTTCGTCAAGCGGATGTGCGACTTCACGCTTGCCGCGCTGGCCACCCAGGACGTGCCGCCGCTGACCGAGACGCGGGTCAACTGCTGCTGAAAGGTTCCTTCGGTTTCGGGTACCTGAAGATCGTGTACGGCACGGGTGAACGGCGCCGCGTGCGCAACTCGGCGCGCGCTGGTGCGACGCGATTCCCAACATCCACATAAAATTTTCGTACATGTACGACTTCTGGCTTGAACCCTCTGATTGCCGGGTGTATATGTACGCTTTACCGTACATGTACGGAAAATTCAGCGGTTGAACTGGAGACAGAAGATGAGAAAGCCGATCTTCGCCCTCGCGGCCGTCCTGGCATTCTCGGGCGCGGCCTTCGCCGGCCAGAGCCAGCCCGGCAAGCAGGCGCCGGCCGCAGCCTGCGCCGACATCAACATCGAGCTCGATTGCGACGCGACCGGATCGGTCGAAAAGTCAGGCTCGGCCACTCGCAACGGCTCGACTGAAAACAAGGGCCCGCGGCTCGGTATCGACATCGATCCGTGGATCGTGCCAAGCACGTTCTGAGGTTCGAAGACAAAAGGGCGACAGGAAATCCTGACCGCCCGTTTTCGTGGCCATTTCAGCCCGGCGCCGCTGGAGCCCGATGGAAGCTATTTCCTTCGCTTCTTCATTCCGGCCACGATCTTGGCCTTGCCGGGTCTTGCGGGAGCACCGGAAATGGAGGTCCCGGTGATTGACACGGGATCACTGGCCGGAAACGTGTCCTCAAGCCCTTCCTCGAGTTCCTCTTCAATGTTTGGTTCTTGGTGCTGCTCGTGTTCGAACGAGCGCACGGCCGGCGTCTTCTGGACCGGTGGATTCGGCGCCGATTTCGACGGCATCGACATTCTCCCTCGACTTGCTCCGGCAACAGCCGACCGCAGCGAGTATTCCTAAGCCGCTGCGTCGCCTGCCGCCTCCGACAGGAAAGTAAAGACATAATCGGAAAAGGAACGCCAGCATTCAACGCGGAACGCGTCGGTCGCGGTGCGCAGCAGCACGATTTCGACCTTGCCCAGAATGGTGCGCGACGCCGCGCCGACCGGAAAGGCGTCGAGCGACAGATCCTGCGGGCAGCCTGAATTGATCGTCGCCGCCGCTGCCGGGCCGGTGACCGATATGGCGACGTTGCGATGCGAGATGCCGACCGCAGAATGCAGCACTGTCACCTCGGCGCAGTCGGCGAGCGGGTCTCTTCCCACCTCATCGATGACCAGCCATTCGTCTGGCCCAAGCCACAACGCCGTGCGCCCGGCCTTCGCCGCCGAAGTTTTGGGCTTTCGCGGCAGGGTCACGCCGAGCGCCTTCGAAAGCGCCGCGACCGAGGCGTCCGGCGCGCGCAGCGAAATACGCTCCGCCGGCTGCAACACTGCAAGCGTAACGCCGGTTACGGAAAGCTCCTGGCCCGCGAGGACCGGCCGGCGTTCGACCGACGGCGCAGCGGCTGCAGATTTCTTCGCGGCAACCTTAGCCATTGAGGCGCTCCCCCTTCTCGTCGAAGAACACCATGCCCGTGACCTCCACCTCGATCGTCCCGTTGGGCATCGGCACGTAAAGCGTCTCACCCATCCGGTCGCGGCCGCCGGCAACCAGGGCCAGCGCGATCGAGCGACCGCAATTTTCCGACCAGTAGCTCGAGGTGACATGGCCGATCATGGTCATCGGGATCGCCTGCTTCGGATCGCCGACGATCTGCGCGCCTTCTTCCAGCACCACCTTAGGGTCTTTGGTCTTCAGGCCGACCAGCTGCTTGCGGCCCTTGGCGACAAGATCCGGCCGCGCCATGCCGCGAACGCCGACGAAATCGGCCTTCTTCTTGCCGACGGCCCAGTCGAGCCCGGCGTCGTTTGGCGTCACCGTGCCGTCGGTGTCCTGGCCGACGATGATGTAGCCCTTTTCCGCACGCAGCACGTGCATCGCCTCGGTGCCGTAGGCGCCGGCGCCATGCTTCTGGCCCTCGGCCCACAACGCTTCCCAGACGGCCTGGCCGTAGTCGGCCGGCACGTTGACCTCGAAGCCGCGCTCGCCGGTGAACGACATGCGGAACAGCCTTGTCGGCACGCCGCAAATCCTGCCCTCGCGCACCGACATATGCGGCAGCGCCCCGTCCGACATGTCGATGCCCTCGATCAGCGGCGCGATGATCTCCCGGGACTTCGGTCCCTGCACCGCGATCACCGCCCATTGCTCGGTGATCGAGGTCAGCCAGACATTGAGATGCGGGAACTCGGTCTGGAGGTAATCCTCCATATGGTTCATGACACGCGGCGCACCGCCCGTCGTCGTCGTCACATGGAAACGGTCGACTGCAAGTCTTCCCACCACGCCGTCGTCATAGATGAAACCGTCCTCGCGCAGCATGATGCCATAGCGGCAGCGGCCGGGCTCCAGCTTCTCCCACGGATTGGTGTAGAGCAGTTCCATGAATTTGGCCGCATCCGGCCCGACCACCTCGATCTTGCCCAGCGTCGAGGCGTCGAACAGGCCGGCTGTCTTGCGCACCGTGACACACTCACGATCGACGGCGGTGTGCATGTCCTCGCCCGCCTTCGGAAAATACCAGGCGCGCTTCCATTGGCCGACATCCTCGAACATCGCACCTTGAGCCTCGGCCCAGGGATGGATCGCCGTCTTGCGGGTCGGGTCGAAGAGCGGACCCCGCGCGTGCCCGATGATCGCGCCGAAGGTCACCGGCGTGTAGGGCGCCCGGAACGTCGTCAGACCGACCTGCGGGATCGGCTTGTCCAGCGTCTCGGCGGCGATAGCCAGGCCGTGCATGTTCGAGGTCTTGCCCTGGTCGGTCGCCATGCCGTTGGTGGTGAAGCGCTTGACGTGCTCAATCGAGCGCATGCCTTCATGCACCGCCTGGCGGATGTCCTTGGCGGTGACGTCGTTCTGGAAATCGACGAAGGCCTTGACTGTCGTATCCGGCCCGGCGCCGGGCGCCGCACCCAGCATGCCGCGCGACCAGCTCTCGCTGGCGTCGACCTTCGGCTTGGTTCCCTTGACGGTGTTGGCGCTGGCATCTTTTGCCGCCTTGGCGCCCGCCGCATAGGCCTCTTCGATCGTCGCCGACAGCCCGTCCGTGCCGTTGCAGGCGCCGACGGAGACACAGTCCTGCGCGTAGGTGCCGGGCACGAAGCGCTTGGTCTCGTCGTTGAAGGCAACCTTGCCGCGCGACTGCGAGAACAGATGCACCGACGGTGTCCAGCCGGCCGACATCAGGATGGCGTCGACCGGGATGGTGCGCTCGCCGCCGCCATTCTTCGGCTGCACGGTCATCGACGAGACTCGCAATTTGCCGCCCGCGCGGATCACCGCGCGGCCGAAATTGACCTCGATGCCGAGCGCCCTCGCCTCGTCGATCACCGACCCGGTCGGGTTGTCGCGCAGGTCGACTATCGCCGCCACGCCGACGCCGGCTTTCTTGAGGTCGATCGCCGCCGCATAGGCGGAATCATTGGCCGTATAGACGCCGACATTCCTGCCGACCGCGACGCCGTAATGGTTGAGATAGGTGCGCGCCGCTGACGCCAGCATGATGCCGGGCCGGTCGTTGTCGGCAAACACCATGTGCCGCTCGATGGCGCCGGTCGCCAGCACCACGCGTTTGGCGCGAACCTGCCACAGCCGCTCGCGCGGCAGGTCGCGGCCGGGGTTCTGCAGATGATCGCTGACGCGCTCGACCAGCCCGACGAAATTCTGCGCATAATAGCCGAAGGCCGTGGTGCGGGACAGCACGCGGACATTGTTCATGGCCTTGAGCTGCGCGACTGCCGCCTGCGCCCAGCCAAAACCGTCCTGGCCGTCGACCTTGGCGCCGCTCTCGAAACGAAGGCTGCCGCCGAAATCCGCCTGCTCGTCGGCAAGGATCACGCGCACGCCGGTTTCGGCCGCGGCAAGTGCGGCGGCGATGCCGGCAGCACCACCGCCCAGCACCAGCACGTCGCAATGGGCGTAGCGCGCCGAATAATGGTCGGGATCCGGCTGGTCGGGGGCGACGCCGAGGCCGGCGGCGGCACGGATCTTGGGCTCGTAGAGGTTTTTCCAGGCGGACTTCGGCCACATGAAGGTCTTGTAGTAGAAGCCGGCCGAAAGCAGCGGCGAGGCGATGTCGCCGACCGCACTGACGTCGAAGGAAAGCGACGGCCAGCGGTTCTGCGACTGTGCAGTCAGCCCGTCATAGAGCTCCTGCACCGTGGCGCGGACATTTGGTGTCTTCCTGGCGGAGTCGCGCTTGATCTCGACCAGCGCATTGGGCTCTTCCGCCCCAGCGGACAGGAAGCCGCGCGGGCGGTGGTATTTGAACGAACGGCCGACCAGATGCACGCCGTTGGCAAGCAGCGCCGAGGCCAGCGTATCGCCCTCGACACCGGCATAGGACTGGCCGTCGAAGCTGAAGCGGGTCGTCTCTGCCTGCTTGAGGCGCCCGGCGCCGGGAATGCGGAACGCTGCGATCATTTGGCGGCTCCCGGCAGCTTCGCCGGCTTGGGTTCGCCGGCCTTGTAGGTCATCAGGAACCTGTCGCTGACGGTGTCGCGCACGGCATTGAAGAACCGCGCGCAGCCATGCATGTGCCGCCAGCGCTCATAAATGATGCCTTTGGGATTCGAGCGGATGAAGAAGAACTTTTCGAAGTCGTCATCGCTTGTCGCGGCCATATCTGCCGAACGTGCAATATGCGCCTCGCCGGCGTTGCGGAATTCGAGTTCCGGACGCTCTTCCTCGCAATAGGGGCAGCGGATGAGAAGCATGGTTGTTCCTACAATTCGCCATGGCCGACGCGGGCGCCGGCCGGTTGATCGCAAAGCCCCTGACCCAACATCCCGAAGGGAGCCATCATCAGTGTGCCACCGCTGCCGCTGCCGCCTCGTCGATCAGCCGGCCGGTGCGGAAGCGCTCGATGGTGAAGGGCGCGTTGATCGGGTGGGGATCGTCCCTGGCGATGGTGTGGGCAAAGACATGGCCCGAGCCGGGCGTCGCCTTGAAGCCGCCCGTGCCCCAGCCGCAATTGACATAGAGGCCGGGCACCGGCGTCTTGGCCAGGATCGGCGAGCGGTCGGGCGTCACGTCGACGATGCCGCCCCACGACCGCAGCATTTTCATGCGGGTGAACATCGGGAACATCTCGCAGATGGCGTCGAGCGTGTGCTGCAGGATATGCAGGCCGCCGGTCTGCGAATAGGAGATATATTGGTCGGTGCCGGCGCCGATGACCAGCTCGCCCTTGTCGGACTGCGAGATATAGGCGTGCACCGTGTTCGACATCACCACGCAGGGGAAGACCGGCTTGACCGGCTCCGACACCAGCGCCTGCAGCGGATAGCTTTCCAGCGGCATGCGCACGCCGGCCATGTTCATGATGACGGACGAATGCCCGGCGGCAACGACGCCGACCTTCTTGGCGCCGATGAAGCCGCGCGTCGTCTCGACGCCGGTGACCGCGCCATTCGGCGCCCGCTTGACGCCGGTGACTTCGCAATTCTGGATGATGTGGACGCCGCGCGCCGAGGCGCCGCGCGCATAGCCCCAGGCTACGGCATCGTGCCGCGCGGTGCCGCCGCGACGCTGCAGGGTCGCGCCCATCACCGGATAGCGCGCATCGCGCGAAATGTTGAGCGGCGGGCAGAACTCCTTGGCGGCTTCCGGCGTCAGCCATTCATTGTCGATGCCGTTCAGCCGGTTGGCATGGACGTGGCGTTTCAAAACCTGGATGTCGTGCACATTGTGCGCCAGCATCATGACGCCGCGCGGCGAATACATGACGTTGTAGTTGAGCTCCTGGCTGAGCCCGTCCCACAGCTTCAGCGCATGGTCGTAAATTCCAGCGCTCTCGTCATAGAGATAGTTGGAGCGGATGATTGTGGTGTTGCGGCCGGTGTTGCCACCGCCGAGCCAACCCTTTTCCAGCACCGCGACATTGGTGACGCCGTGCACCGTTGCCAGGTAGTAGGCGGTGGCCAGGCCATGGCCGCCGGCGCCGACGATGATGACGTCGTACTCCTTCTTCGGCTCCGGCGAGGACCACTGTTCCTCCCAGCCCTTGTGGCCGCGCATGGCCTCGCGGGCAATGGCGAATACCGAATATTTCTTCAACGTTCCAGCCTCGCAGATAGCGGCCGGGCATTCACTCAAGCCCCGGCGCGCGAGGTGTACCACTAGCGAAACCGCGCTGCCAGCCTTGCGCTGTTTGCGACGGCGCTTGCCGTTTTGCGCCACGGCCAAAAAGACCTGTCGAAGCAACGAACCGAACGACGCCTCCGGACGCCTTCGCAGGTATCGGGTGGCTCGCACCGCCTCGACCTGCGATCAACATCCCGATTGCCGGCAAAGCTGGCGCGAAAGAAAAGGATGCAAAAATGCTCGCACTCGCCAACAAGGTCGCCATCGTCACCGGCGCCAGCTCTGGCATCGGCCGCGCCACGTCCAAGGTGTTTGCCGAGGCTGGCGCCAAGCTGGTCGTCGCTGCCCGTCGCCAGGCAGAGCTGGACGCGCTCGTCGCGGAAATCGAGGAGGCCGACGGCACCGCCATTGCTCTTGCCGGCGACGTCCGCGACGAGGCCTATGCCAAAGCCCTTGTCGACCTGGCGGTCGGCCGGTTCGGCGGGCTGGATATCGCCTTCAACAACGCCGGCTCGGTCGGCAAGATGGGTCCGATTTCGGAGTTGTCGCTGGAGGGATGGCGAGAGACGCTCGACACCAACCTGACCAGCGCCTTTCTCGGCGCGAAATACCAGGTGCCGGCGATGGTCGATCGCGGCGGCGGATCGCTGATCTTCACCTCTACCTTCGTCGGCCATACCGTCGGTATGCCCGGCATGACCAGCTATGCCGCAAGCAAGGCCGGGCTGATCGGATTGACGCAGGTGCTTGCCGCCGAATATGGCGCGAAAGGCGTGCGGATCAACGCGCTGCTGCCGGGCGGCACCGACACGCCTTCGGCAACGTTCAAGACACCTGAATCGCGAGCCTTCGTCGAAAACCTGCATGCCTTGAAGCGCGTTGCCGAGCCTGAAGAGATCGCCCGCTCGGCGCTCTATCTGGCGTCGGATGCATCGAGCTTCACCACCGGCGCGGCGCTGTTTGCCGATGGTGGTGTCTCGATCAGCCGGACGTGAGGCGTTTCCCGCGTGGACGAGCGAGTCGCAATGTCGCAAAAGCGATCTTGCTTTCCAGCGCGATTTGGCGATTTCTTCGGACACTTCTGTTCGAAGACGGGCCTAAAACATGCTGCTGATCAGGACCTACATCGCCGCGAGCGCAATCGAGGGCGTCGGCGTGTTCGCCGCCGAGCCGATCAGGAAGGGAGCGTCGATCTGGCGGCTCGATCCGGATTTCGACCGGCTGATCCCGACGGAAAAATATAAGACGGCGCCGCCGCACCTCAGGGAATTACTCGACAGATATGCCTATCCAAGCCCGGACCGGCCCGGATTCATGGTCTATGAAGTCGACAACGGCCGCTTCATGAACCATTCCGAAAGGCCGAACACGGATTTTTCTCGGCATGGCGGGGCAACCGCGATCCGCGACATAGCGGCGGGCGAGGAGATAACCTGCGACTATGGCGAGTTCTTCGAGGATTTCGAGCGGCTTCATTTGGCCACGGCATAGAGGAAGCGCCTGTCCGCTTGCTCTGTTGCGAATGCTGACCATAAAACGGCCCGGGTCGACGATCGGCTCCAGGCCACGTTTCCAGCCCTAGTTCCGGTGAGAATGCGGCTCGTCGGTGTGGCGGCCGTCGTACTGCAGGTCCAGCTCCCGAATCGCCTCCTTGCCCTTCTCTGGATCGACAAGCCTGAGAAGCGCGTCGATCTTGGCCTCCATACGGTCGGTACTCTCCTTCGATTGCGGCGATCCGACGAAGAGCAGGAACGCCAGGCCACCGACCTGCCAGAGCAGCTGCAGGAATTCCGACTGCCAGTTCTCGAGCGTGTCGCGGCTCATCTCGATCAGATAGCCGCCGAACTCGGGCGGTTGGCCAAGCGCTCGCTGCTCGTCGAGATAGGCGAACCAGCCGAAAACCCAGTGGCCGAAAAGCGAAATGATGAAGAAGCCGAGGGTGATCTAGGCGTAGCTGTAGGCGCGCCACACCGAAGATCGTTTCACATTGCCCGCCGGCCTGCTGTCGTTACCGCTTGGCATTGTCGCTGTCCGACGCCGAGCGAGCCAGGAACTGCTGCGTAGTCGCGGGCAGCTTGTTTTTCAGCCACTCGGCCATCGCCTGCTCCTCACGCAGATTTTGTTCGCAGGCCCGGGCGATCTCTGTTTCGCCGAGGGATTCGGCGGTTGCGATTAGGATCGTGTAGGAGGCGATCTCCATATGCTCGAAGGTGTAGCTCGCGAGTGAGCCTTTCATCACCTCGTCGCCGGCGAAGACGCCGCTTAGGGACTGCGCCATCGCCAGCAGCTTGCCGCCGGCGTCCTTCAGCGCGGATGTATCTTCGCCCAATCTTTCGAGGCAGGTTCCGAGGCGCGCGGCGTGTCCCTTCGTCTCATCGAGGTGCAGGCTAATGCGCTTACTGAGCTCGGGATAACTCTCCAGCCGGCTCAGCAGTCCGTTCAGCATGGTTTCGGCCTGCTCCTCCATCGCATGCGCGTCCTTGAGCCATTGGACAAGCCATTCACGCGTGCCTGACATCGGCTTCCCCTGTGCTTGTTTCGCCGCAACAACCATTGGGGAACGAGGTTGGTTCCTTCGTTGATAGAGCCGGGCGGAGCGTTCTGCCGGATTGGGGCAGCCAGAATTTATCGGTGGCGAAGAAAACGCCAACGATCGCTCATCGGTGCGGAGAGCCCGCCCCGAGAAGGCAAATCTACTACCAGAGGTCGTAATTCCTTGCTTTGTGACGGCAGTTATGCTATTGATTTCCGCATCATGCTGATTTGCGCCGACGACCCGCCGCCGAGGCGGGTTTTTCGTTTCGGCAGTGGACAGAGCGGCATGATTCTGCTATCAGCCGCCACAATTCGTGGTGTAGACCGCCGCGGAGGCAAGCGACTATGGCCACTTGCCTGTTGTTAACAAACCCGAAAGACAGGATTGCCCGTGCAGGTACTCGTCCGCGACAACAATGTTGATCAGGCGCTTCGCGCGCTCAAGAAAAAGATGCAGCGCGAAGGCATCTTCCGCGAAATGAAGATGCGCGGACATTATGAGAAGCCTTCCGAGAAGCGCGCCCGCGAAAAGGCGGAAGCCGTTCGCCGCGCCCGTAAGCTGGCCCGCAAGCGCGCCCAGCGCGAAGGCCTGCTGCCGATGACGCCGCGCCCGGTGGCGGCTGGTGCTGCTGGTGCCGGTGCTCCGCGTCCGCCGCGGTTCTGACGCCAATTTTTCGTCCTTTTCGAAGGATACCCAGGGTGGCGCGATGCGTAATCGCCGCCACCTTTTTGTTGAATTCGACCAGTTCGGAGAGGGCCGGTTCGGAGAAGGAACAGACCTGACGGCGCGGCGGGCAGTGAGGACAGAGCAGACATGAATGCAACAAGCGTGGAGCGCAGAACCGCAATACGCGGCTTCGCCCTGACGGCAGCCCTGCTTTCCGGCTTAGCGCTCGCCGGCTGCCAGACAGCCCCGACCGGCGAATTCACCAACATCGACAAGGCACAAGGGTCGGCCGAAAACATCTCCTCGCTGTCGGCCGTTATCCAGCGCAGCCCCCAGGATCCGGAAGGCTACAATGTGCGCGGCTCGGCCTATGGCCGCGGCGGCCAGTATCAGGCGGCGCTCAAGGACTTCAACACCGCCATCCAGCTCAATCCGAATTTCTACCAGGCCTATTCGAACCGCGCTCTCATCCAGCGCTTCCTCGGCGACCAGGCGGCCGCGCTTGCCGACTACAACCGCTCGATCCAGATCAATCCCGACTATGACGCCGCCTATATCGGCCGCGGCAATCTCTACCGCAAAGCCGGCCGCATCCAGGAAGCGTTCAACGATTTCCAGAAGGCGATCCAGCTCGACACGACAGATGCGCGTGCCTATCACAATCGCGGCCTGATCTATCAGAGCCAGAGCCAGCACGCTTTCGCCATCGAGGATTTCTCGACCGCCATCTCGCTGGCGCCGGACGCCGCCGAACCCTACAATGGCCGCGGCCTCTCCTACCTCGCCATGAACGATGAGGACAATGCCTTCGCCGACATCAACATGGCGATCAAGCTCGACGGCAAGAATGCCGAGGCCTGGTCCAACCAGGCGCTGATCTACGAGCGGCGCGGCGACAAGGCCAAGGCGGCAAAATCCTACCGCGAGGCAGTGCGCCTCAACCCCACCTACCAGCCGGCCAAGGACGGCCTGGCACGCACCAGTACCGGCTGACCGACGGCGGCGTATCGGCCTGATACGGCAGGCCTGCCGTTTGGCATGCCTTCGAAACCTTCAATGACTGTGCATTGACGCTCGCCTTGATCGCGCCAAGTTCTCGGCGGAACGCTCGGGATGTTCAGCCGTTGTTCAAGGCAATTCGCGAAAGGACCCCTCCCATGATCAAGAAACTCGCCTGTGCCGCCGCCCTCGCCGCCACGGTGCTCGCTGCCCCTGCCAGCGCGGGCAGGCTGGAGCTTGGCGTGCTCGACTGCACCATCGACGGCGGCACCGGCTACATCGTCACATCCAACAAAGGCGTGGCCTGCACCTTTCGCCCTCATCATGGCGGTCCCCCCGAAGCCTATACCGGGGTCATTTCCAAGCTCGGCGTCGACGTCGGCAGGACGTACCAGGGCGAATTGATATGGGCAGTTCTGGCGGCCACCCGCGATCGTAATTCCGGCGATCTTGCCGGCAGCTATTATGGCGTCAACGCCGAGGCCAGCCTGGTGACCGGCGGCGGCGCCAACCTTCTGGTCGGCGGACTGAACAGCGCCTTCTCGCTGCAGCCTCTCAACGTGCAGGCGCAGACCGGCGTCAACCTGGCCGTCGCCGTCACCTCACTGGAGCTGATCCACTCTTTCAAATAAGCGCCATAGCGTGGCTCTGCGGCGCGGAACAGGATTGGACTGTTCCGCGCCGCATGATTTTTGGAATACCGCCATGCCAACGATGATCATCGCCGGCATCAACCTTCGATCACCCTGACTTCTCGCGTTCATCAGCATCTCAGCGCACCCGCAAAAACCGCTTGAGCTCAACTGCGGTTGAGGTTCTACAACCCGTCCCCGAAGCGCCGCGTGCCCGTTGGAGACGAAGAGCGCTCCACCATTTTTGAATCGGCGTATAAGAAAGTTCGGAGGGCGGGGTGACCGAAACCAGCACAAACAGGGTCGATTGGCGCGCGCTGTGGGCGAGCGGCGATCTGGCGCGCTTTTGCTTCATCAGCCTCGGCATCCTGCTGCACGCCACCAACGAAACCATGGTGGCAACGGTGATGCCGGCCATGGTCGGCGAACTCGCCGGCGTTCAGCTGGTCGGCTGGTCGCTGGCGATCTACGAGCTCGGCGCCATCGTCGCCGGCGCCGCCGCCGGACGGCTGGTGAGCTATGTCGCGCTGCGCACCAACATGGTGGTCGCCGCCCTGCTCTATGCCGCCGGTGCCCTGGTCTGCGCCATCGCGCCCTCCATGCCGCTGTTCCTGACCGGCCGCCTGATCGAGGGGCTTGGCGGCGGCGCGCTGGTGTCGCTGGCCTTCGTCTCGGTCGAACGGCTGTTTCCACGCGCCATCTGGCCGCAGCTTTTCGGTGTCATGTCGGCGATCTGGGGCGTCGCCGCCTTCAGCGGGCCGGTGCTCGGTGCATTGATGACCGAGTTGCTCTCCTGGCGTTGGGCTTTCGGTATCTTCACGATCGGCGGCACGGCCATGGCGCTGGCGAGCTTCATCGTGCTCGACACGCCTGAGGCAACCAGGCCGCAGGCGATCACTGGAACGGCGCCGCCGTTCCCCTTTGCCGCGCTCGGCTGCCTGGCCGTCAGCGTCGTGCTGATCGCCACGGCCGGTGTCGACATTGCCCTGCTGCGCTCGTCCCTGCTGCTTACGCTCGGCCTGATCGGGCTTGCACTGTTCATCCGCATCGACGCGCTGAAGCCGGGCTCGCGGCTGTTTCCGTCGCGGCTGTTCTCCTGGCGCTCGCCGGTCGGCGCAGGCATGACCATGGTCGCCGCCTTTTCGGTGGCGACCTGTTCCTTCGCCGTCTACGGGCCGCTGCTTCTGACCAGCCTGCACGGCATTCCGATCCTGACCACCGGCTATATCATCGCCGCCGAATCGATCGCCTGGTCGATCCTGTCGATCCTCGTCGCCAATGCGCCGCCGGAACGCGAGAGGCTGATCATCACCGGCGGCGCACTGATGATCGCGGCCGGCATCGCCGGTTTCGCCTACGCCGTGCCGGCAGGTTCGATTCCGCTGATCCTGTTTTGCGCTTTGCTGCAAGGCGGCGGCTTCGGCATTGCCTGGCCCTTCGTTACACGCGTGATCGTGGCATCGGCTAGGGACGGCGAACACACGATCGCCTCCGCCGCCGTGCCGACGATGCAGCGCATCGGCTATGCGGTCGGTGCCGCGTTGACCGGCATCGTCGCCAACGCCAGCGGTTTTTCCGAAGGCCTGAACCGTGCGGCGGCGGCAAATGTCGCCACCTGGCTGTTCCTCGCCTTCGTGCCACTCGGGATTCTAGGATGCCTTGCAGCGCTGAGGATCTCGGGGCCGGCAGCCCGGCCACAGGAAGCGACGGGCTAGACAGTAATCGTCTTCAGCCGTTCGGCGATCAAGGCGGCGAGCCGCGTCGCCACCTCGTCCTTGCTCATCTCAGGCCATTCGTCGACACCGGCCTTCGAGACGAGCCGCACCTTGTTGCGGTCGCCGCCCATCACGCCCGAAGACCCCATGCCGCTGTCATGCGACACATCGTTGGCGACGATGAAGTCGGCGCCCTTTTTCCTGAGCTTGGCCTCGGCGTTCCTGACGAGATCCTGCGTCTCGGCGGCGAAGCCGACGACCAGGCTGGGCCGCTTCCTGTGATGACCGACACCGGCAAGAATGTCAGGGTTTTCGACCATCTGCAGCGCCGGCGGCCCCTCGCCCGCCACCTTCTTGATCTTCTCGCCGGCCGAAGTCTCGCTGCGCCAGTCGGCAACCGCAGCGACGAATACGGCCGCGTCCGCCGGCAAAAGCTGTTCGACCGCGTCCTTCATCTCGTTCGCGGTTTCGACATGCTGCGTGGTGACACCAGCGGGATCGGCAATGCCAACCGGACCGGAGACGAGGCGCACATCGGCGCCCAGCCTTGCCAGCGCCGCCGCGATGGCATGGCCCTGCTTGCCGGAAGAACGGTTGGCGATGTAGCGCACCGGGTCGATCGGCTCATGCGTCGGCCCAGAGGTGACGATGATCTTCCTGCCTGCCAGCGGCTTCGGACTGATATCGAGCAGCGCCCCGATCGCGGCAACGATTTCCAGCGGCTCGGCCATACGGCCTTCGCCCGCCTCATTGCTCTCGGCCATCTCACCCTTTGCCGGGCCGACGAATGCGACGCCATCCTTCTGCAACGTCGCGCGGTTGCGCCGGGTCGCCGGATGCGACCACATTTTCGGGTTCATGGCGGGCGCCATCAAAACCGGCTTGTCGGTGGCGATAAGCACGGTCGAGGCGAGGTCGTTGGCATGGCCGTTGGCAAGCTTCGCCATCAGGTCGGCGGTGGCCGGCGCCACGACGACAAGGTCGGCCTCGCGCGACAGGCGGATGTGGCCGACATCGTGCTCGTCATTGCGGTCGAACAAATCGGTGAAGACGTGGTCGGCCGACAGCGCTCCAACCGACAGCGTGGTGACGAATTCCTGCGCCGCAGCGGTCATCACCACGCGCACGGCGGCATCGCGCTCACGCAGCCGGCGGATCAAGTCGAGCGCCTTGTAGGCGGCGATGCCGCCGCCGATGATCAGCAGGATTCGCTTGCCGGAGAGGGTGCCTCGCGGGATCTGGCTGGACACGGCGGCAACTGGCGTTGCCGGACCGTGCGAGCCTGTCAATTCGCGCAGGGTTTTCTCGATCTGGTCGATGCGGCCGACCGGACCGAGCTGCCCTTCGACCGCCGCCCGGATCATAACCCGCGCTTGTTCTTCCATCGAGCGGTCATTCTCTGCCGCCAGCCGGCGCAGCAGGTCCTTGACCTCGTCATCAAGGTTGCGAATGGTGATGCTGGCCATATGATTGCATTTTTGCTGATATGTTGAATGCAATGATAGCAATGCAATCAATTCAGGGCAAGCCGGCTAGAAAATCCGCCACGCGATGTAGACCAGCGTCAGCGCGATCACCCACAGCGCCAGCCGGCCGGATCTGCTATAGCGCGCCTCGGCCTTGCCGATCGCATGCGCCGTCCTTTCGTCGAAGCGCAGCCCGTGTTCGGCCATCAGATCGATCTCGCGCGACAGCCGCTCGGTGCGGGCGGCGAGGTCCGGCGCCTGGCGGGCCAGCGCCAGCAGCGCGTTGGCGCCGTCGCGTGCGTCGGCCAGCAGAGCACGCGGGCCGAGATTGCCTGATATCCAGCCGCCGACCACCGGTTCGGACGTCTTCCACATGTTGAAGGCCGGGTCGAGGGTGCGGGCAACGCCCTCGACCACCACCATGGTCTTCTGCAGCAGCACCAGTTCGGACCGCGTCGCCATATCGAAGAGGTCGGTCACCTCGAACAGGAGCGCCAAGAGCTTGGCCATCGAGATGGTTTCGGCCGGCTGACCGTGGATCGGCTCGCCTATGGCGCGGATCGCCTGGGCGAATGCCGCGACATTATGCCGGCGCGGCACGTAGCCGGCCTCGAAATGCACTTCGGCGACGCGCAGATAGTCACGGGTGATGAAGCCGTAGAGGATTTCGGCGAGAAAACGGCGCTCCTTCTTGCCGAGCCGGCCGGCAATGCCGAGATCGACAGCGACGATGGTGCCATTAGGCTCGACGAAGAGGTTTCCCGGATGCATGTCGGCGTGGAAAAAACCGTCACGCAGCGTATGGCGCAGGAACGACTGGACCAGATTGGCGGCGATCGCCTTCAGATCGTGGCCGGCGGCAGCGAGGCTGGCAATGTCGTTCAGCTTGATGCCGTCGACCCATTCCATGGTCAGCACGTCGCGGCCGGTGCGTTCCCAATCGACGGTCGGCACGCGAAAGCCGGGATCGTCCTTGGTGTTCTCGCCGAGCTCCGAAAGCGCTGCCGCCTCGAGCCTCAGGTCCATTTCGATCTTGGTGGTCTGCGCCAGCGTCTCGGTCACTTCGACCGGCCGCAGCCGGCGCGACGACGGGATGTATTTTTCCTGGAGACGAGCGGCGAGGAAATAGCTTTCGAGATCGCGAAAGAAGCGGCGCCGCACGCCCGGCCGGATGACCTTCACCGCCACCCGCGAACCGACGCCGTTCTCCAGGGTTTCCGCGAAATGGACCTGAGCGATCGAAGCCGCGGCAACGGCCTCGCCGAAACTGGTGTAGAGTTCGCCGACCTTGCGCCCGAGCGAAGCTTCTATCGCCGCAATGGCATCGGCCTGCGGAAAGGTCTGCATCTTGTCCTGCAGCATGGCGAGATCGAGCGCTATGTCGTTGCCGACGACATCGGGCCGGGTCGCCAGGAACTGGCCGAGCTTGACATAGGATGGGCCGAGCCGGACGACGGCCTTGGCCAGCCGGTCGCCACGCTCATAGGCAAGCGCGCGGCGGCGGGTGAACAGCCGCGCTATCCGCCAGCCGAGTTTCGGCAGACCGAAGAGCTCGTCGCCCGGCAGCGCCGCGACGACGCCTTCGCGGACCAGCACCCAGCCGGCCCGCACGAGCCTGAAACCAGCGCCGACACTGCTCATGACTGCGCCAGCCTCAAAGCTTCCAGCCCGAATGAAGCGCAGCTATGCCGCCGGAATAATTGCGAAAAGAAGCGCGCTCGAAGCCGGCTCGGGAAATCATCGCCGCGAAATTCTGCTGATTGGGAAATTTGCGGATCGATTCGACCAAGTAGGAATAGGGCTCGCCGTCGCCGGTCACCGCCTTGCCGATCCTGGGGATGGCATTGAACGACCACGCCTCATAGACCTTGTCGAGCAGAGGCATGTCGACCTCGGAAAATTCGAGGCAGAGGAAGCGCCCGCCGGGCTTCAGCACGCGATAGGCTTCGGCAAGCGCCACATCGATGCGCGGCACGTTGCGAATGCCGAAAGCGATCGTGTAGGCGTCGAAACTGGCCTCAGTGAAAGGCAGCTCCTCGGCATTGGCTTCGACGAAATCGGTGTTATCAGTCAGGCCCTTTTTTTCGGCCCGGTCGCGGCCGACCGCGAGCATCGAGCCGTTGATGTCGAGAACCGTGGCATGGGCGTTCCTGCCGCTCGCCTCGACGATGCGGAAGGCGATGTCGCCGGTGCCGCCGGCAACGTCGAGAACGCTCCAGCCCGGTCGTTTCGGTGGATTGAGCCATGTGACCATGGCGTCCTTCCACAGCCGGTGCAGCCCGGCCGACATCAGGTCGTTCATCAGATCGTAGCGGTTCGCGACCTTGTGGAAAACGTCATTGACCAGGGACTGCTTCTCGCCTGCCCCTACACGCTTGAAACCATAGGAGGTTTCCATGCCGCCAACGGCCGTGGTTCTCTCTACCGACATTATTTTTGATCCGCCATAAAACCGGCGGGACCATAGCCGATCGATGGTGCCGACGCTATTGTTTAAGGCGCGGTGTTCGGCCGCGCTTCCCGGTCGTGGAATCATGCTTATGGGTGCGCGACCTGGACTGACCTGACGGGATGACTGCATGCCTTTGAAAGCGGAACTGCACTGCCATATCGAAGGGGCAGCGGCGCCCGAACTCGTCGTCCGCCAGGCGCAGAAATACGGCAAGGACACCTCGCCCTACATTCAGGACAGCTCTTTCGTCTGGCACGATTTCACCTCCTTCCTCGCCGCCTATGACTTCTCCTCCGACCTGTTCCGCACGGAAGAGGACTATGCGCGGCTGGCCGATCATTACCTGACAAGCCTCGCCCGCGACGGAGCCATCTATTCCGAGATCTTCACCTCGCCGGACCACGCCGGCAACGCCGGCCTGTCGGCCAAGGCCTATACGGATGCGCTTGGCGAAGGCATGGCGCGCGCCAAGGCCAAGACCGGCATCGAGGGCCGCATGATCGTCACTGGCGTGCGCAACGCCGGCGTCGAATCGATAGAGCAGGCGGCGCGCTTCGCCGCCCGCTGCGGGCATCCGCTGGTCACCGGCTTCGGCGTCGCCGGCGACGAGCGGATGGGCGATCTGGAGGATTATGTCAGGGCTTTCGAAATCGCGCGGGAGGCCGGCCTCGGCATCACCGTCCATGCCGGCGAACTGATGGGCTGGGAGAGTGTCAAGGCCGCACTCGATCACATCCGCCCCGCCCGCATCGGCCATGGCGTGCGCGCCATCGAAAACCCCGACCTTGTTCGTCGCATCACCGAGGAAGGCGTCGTGCTCGAATGCTGTCCCAGCTCCAACATCGCGCTGAAGGTCTTCGATAGTTTCGCCGATCACCCTTTTCCGGCACTGCAGGCGGCAGGCTGCAAGGTGACGCTAAACTCTGACGATCCGCCCTATTTCTGGACGTCGCTGAAGCGCGAATACGACATTGCCGCAGAGCATTTTTCGATGAACGACAAGGCGCTCGCCGCCGTCACCAGAACCGCCATCGAGGCCGCCTTCGTCGACAAGAAGACTAAGGCAATGCTGCTGGGCCGGCTCGACGTCAAGGGCAGGTGAATGGTGAATGGTGAATGGTGAATGGTCCACCCGGCGCTTCGGTCCCTCAAGCGCGAATTTTTCCGCTCAACCAAAGACCCGCAAACCCATTCACCATTCACCATTCACCGGACCGTCAACCGCGAGTTTTTCCGCTGAACCAAGGACTCGCAAACCTATTCACTATTCACTATTCACCATTCACTAACTGCGCAGCTAGGAGAACACCATGCAGGGCGTCACTGTCGTCGACCACCCGCTTGTCCAGCACAAGCTGACCATCATGCGCAAGAAGGAAACCTCGACGGCCGGCTTCCGGCGGCTGTTGCGCGAGATCTCGCTGCTGCTTGGCTACGAGGTTACCCGCAATCTCGAGCTGACGACGACGACGATCGAAACGCCGATCGAGACGATGGAAGCGCCGACGCTGGAAGGCAAGAAGCTGGTCTTCGCCTCGGTGCTGCGCGCCGGCAACGGCTTGCTCGAAGGCCTGCTCGACCTGGTGCCGGCGGCGCGCGTCGCCCATATTGGTCTCTACCGCGACCATGAAACGCTGGAAGCGGTCGAGTATTTCTTCAAGGCGCCGAGCGATCTCGCCGATCGGCTGGTGATCGTCGTCGACCCGATGCTGGCGACCGCCAATTCGGCGATCGCGGCGATCGATAAGCTGAAAGGGCGCGGTGCCACCAACATCCGCTTCCTCTGTCTGCTGGCGGCGCCAGAGGGCCTCGAGCGCTTCACCAAGGCGCATCCCGATGTCCCGGTCTTCACCGCTTCCATCGACCGCCAGCTTAACGAGAAGGGCTACATCATGCCCGGTCTCGGCGACGCCGGCGATCGTCTGTACGGGACCAAATGACCGTGCCGCTCGTTTACCGATCGTTTACGCAAACGGCCGCTTTCCGCATCCGTTAAAGCCGCAAACACCATGTCGCGATAAGCATGGGCCTTCACGAAGGCCGGTCCATGCTGCGCAATCTTCTCATCCTTGGCGTGTTCGCCGTAACATCGGCGTCGTTCCCGATGCTCTATCAGTCGAATCCGCAGATGTTCGAAGGCCTGCTGAAATCGGCGGTCGGGGCCAGGCCGGAGGTCGAAACGCAAACGGACCTGAACCTGGCTGCGGTTCCCGACAGACCGGCGACGCCGCAGCCGCTCGGCCGCAAGGTCGTGGTCACCGCCGACGCGCGCGGGCATTTCACGTCGGCGTTCAAGCTCAACGGTCGAACGGTCGACGGCATGATCGACACCGGCGCAACGCTCGTCGCCATCAACAGTTCGACGGCACGCAGGATCGGCATTTCGCTGAACGCGTTGGACTTCAAACACCAGGTCAACACCGCCAACGGCGCCATCAAGGCTGCCCTGGTGACCGTCGATCGGCTGCAGATCGGCAAGATCACGGTCGACGGCGTTCAGGCGGTGGTGCTCGACGACAAGGCACTGCGCACCAATTTGATCGGCCTGAGTTTTCTCCAGCGGCTTGAAAAGTACCAGGTCGAAAACGGCGCGCTGCTGCTCGTCCAGTGAACCATGATCCCGAAAAGTGGAAACCGGTTTTCGGAAAGATCATGGTCCAATAAAAAAGATCATCCGCGCGGCAGGATCCGCCGGATGACGGTTTTTTCCGCAGGCGGCTTCGAAGCGCCGATCGCATAGGCCGAAAGCACGGCGGCCGCGGCCACTTCGGCATCCCCGGCATTGCGGGCATGGACCAGCGCCAGCGCCTCACCGGCGCGCACCTCCGCGCCGACCGGCAACAGCCGGGTGATGCCGACCGCATGGTCGATCCTGTCGTCCGGCCGTATGCGCCCGCCGCCAAGCCCGACGACGGCAAGCCCGATGTCGCGGGTGGCGATACCTGTGACGAAGCCGTTTTCGGCGGCCTTGACCGCAAACTCCGTCGCCGCCTTCGGCAGGTATTTTTCTGGGTTCTCGACGAAGTCGGCCGGACCGCCGAGCGCCGCCACCATGCGCGCGAAGACGGCGGCGGCACCGCCGCCGGCAAGCGTCTCGGCGGCGCGGCGCATGCCGTCCTGGTTGGACGACACCAGCCCGGCCGACTGCAGCATGTCTGCGGCCAATGCCAGCGTCACATCCTCCAGTCGCCGGTCGCGGAAGCGACCGGTGAGGAAATCGACGGCATTGCGCACCTCGACCGCGTTGCCGGCTGCCGACGCCAGCGGTTCGTTCATGCCGGTGACCAGTGCTGAGGTCTTCAGTCCGGCGCCATTGGCGACTTCGACCAGGCTGTTCGCCAGTGTCGTTGCGTCGCGCGACTTTTCCATGAAGGCGCCGTTGCCGACCTTTACGTCGAGCACCAGCGACTGCAGGCCGGCGGCCAGCTTCTTCGAGAGGATCGAGGCGGTGATCAGCGGCACCGATTCGACGGTTCCCGTCACGTCGCGGATCGCATAGAGCCTGCGGTCGGCGGGCGCGAGATCGGCGGTCTGGCCGATGATGGCGCAGCCGGCTTCAAGCACTGCCTTGCGGAAGCCCGCCACATCCGGCTGGCTGATATAGCCGGGGACGGCATCCATCTTGTCCAGCGTGCCGCCGGTATGGCCGAGGCCGCGGCCGGAAATCATCGGCACATAAGCGCCGCAGGCGGCGACGATCGGCGCCACCAACAGAGAGACATTGTCGCCGACGCCGCCTGTCGAATGCTTGTCCGTGACCGGGCCCGGCAGGTCCGACCAATCGAGCACGTCGCCGGAATCGCGCATGGCCAGCGTCAGCGCCACCGCCTCGTCGCGGCTCATGCCGTTGAAGAACACCGCCATGGCGAACGCCCCGACCTGCCCGTCCGAGACAGTGCCGGCGGTCACGCCTTCGATGAAGCTGGCGATCTCCTGCGTCGACAGCTTGTGGCCGTCGCGCTTGCTGCGAATGATTTCCTGGGGAAGCATCAGGCCGGGACCTTGCTCTCCGGCAATCCGTCCTGGAACACACGCTGGAGGATCGTCGCCAGCCGCGCGCCGCCGACCGGCGCCATGTCCTTGGTCTCCTGGTGCGAAAGCTCCGCCCCGGTCATCCCTGCGGCAAGGTTGGTGATGACCGAGCAGGCGGCGACGCGCAGGCCGAGGAAACGGGCGAGAATGACCTCCGGCACGGTAGACATGCCAACGGCGTTAGCACCCATGACGCGCGCCATGCGGATCTCGGCGGGCGTCTCGAAGCACGGCCCGGAAAACCACATATAGACGCCCTTGTGCAGCGCGGTAGCCGTCGCCTTCGCCGCCGTCTCGATCGCGGCGCGAAGGCCGGTATCATAGGCTTCGGTCAAGCCGACAAAGCGGCGATCGCTCGGCTCGCCGATCAGCGGATTGGAGCCCGAGAAATTGATGTGGTCGGTGATCAGCATCACCGAGCCCGGCCCCATGTCCGGATCGACCGAGCCGGCAGCATTGGTGAGGATCAGTTTCGAGATGCCGATGCCGGCGAGCACCTCCAGCGCCGGCCGCATCGCAGCCGCGTTGCCGTGCTCGTAGTAGTGCGCGCGGCCGGACAGCATCAGCACTGGTGTGCCGGCAAAACGTCCCGCCACCACCTCGCCGGCATGGCCGGTGACGCCGCTTCTGGGAAAGCCCGGCAATTCGGCATAGGAAATGCGGACGGCGTCCTCGACCTGGTCGACAAGCCCGCCAAGACCCGAACCCAGCACCAGCGCGGTGGCGGGCGCCAGCCCGTCCAGCCTTTCGACGAGACGATCAAGCGCTTCCTTCATTTCAGCCAGCTCTTCATTTCAACGTGTCGCCCTGGAAGCCGTAGGGCAGCATCTCGCCCATGGTCACGGTCTCGACCACGCCGCCATTGTCGCAGAGATAGAGTTTGGTTTCCGGCCGGCAAAATTCGGCCAGCCGCTGCCGGCAGCCGCCGCAGGGCGAGCATTTCGCCATGCGCTCGGCGATCACCGCGATCTCCGTGATCCTGCCGCCGCCGCCCATGATGTAGTGGCCGAGCGCCGTGGTTTCGGCGCACCAGCCTTCCGGATAGGACGCGACCTCGATGTTGGCGCCGGCAAAGACGCGGCCGTCCTCCGTGCGCAGTGCCGCCCCGACCGGAAACTTCGAATAGGGCGCATAGGCCTTGGCCATGGCGGCCTTAGCTGCTTCGAACAGATCATGCGACATTTAGTTTTTCCCTCGCATGATCTTGTCCGAAAACCGGGTTCCACTTTTCGCTGACGCGGACCTGCGGTTCGAAATCATGCTTAGCGTTCCTTGACATAGGGCACGCCGCCGGCGCGCGGCGGGATAGCCTTGCCGATGAAGCCGGCGAGCAGGATGACGGTGAGGATATAGGGCAGCGCCTGCATCAGCTGTACCGGCACCTTGCCGATCAGCGGCAGCGGTGTGCCCTGCAGGCGGATCGACAGCGCGTCGAGGAAGCCGAACAACAGGCAGGCGAACATGGCGTTGACCGGCTTCCACTTGGCGAAGATCAGCGCGGCCAGGGCGATGTAGCCCTTGCCGGCAGTCATGTCCTTCACGAAGCCGCCATTCTGCACCATCGACAGATAGGCGCCGGCAATACCGGTGAGCACCCCAGTGCAGATCAGCGCCCGGTAGCGCAGCCAGGCGACCGAGATGCCGGCGGTGTCGACCGCGGCCGGGTTCTCGCCGACCGCGCGCATGCGCAAGCCGAAGCGGGTGCGGAACAGCACCCACCAGGTGAACGGCACGGCGAGGAACGCGACATAGACCAGCACGGAATGGCCGGAGATGAGTTCCGAATATATCGGACCGAGGATCGGCACGCCCCTGACCGCGTCCGCACCGGGCCAGATGATCGCCCCGAACCGCTCGCCGGGCGCAAGCGCCGGCGTACGTCCACCTTGCTGGAACCAGGCCTGGCCGAGCATGATCGTCGATCCGGCGGCGATGAAGTTGATCGCCACGCCGGAGACGATCTGATTGCCGCGATGGGTGATCGAGGCAAAGCCGTGGACCAGCGCGAAAGCGACCGAGATGAGAATGGCCATGCCGAGGCCGATAAAGGCGGAATGGAAGACGGAGGCGGCGGCGGCGCCGGCGAACGCGCCGACCAGCATCTTGCCCTCGAGCCCGATGTCGAAAATGCCGGCCCGCTCCGAATAAAGGCCGGCGAGGCAGGCGAGCAGCAAGGGCACCGACAGGCGGATGGTCGAGTCCAGAACCTGGATGACGGCGTTGAACAAATCCATCTCAGGCACCCTTCCCCTTGATCGCTTCCATGCCGACAGATCTCGGGCTGAGCGAGGCGAACAGCGCCTGGACATAGGGCCGGAACATGTGCTCGAGCGCGCCGGCGAACAGGATGACCAGGCCCTGGATGATGACGATCATGTCGCGGCTGATCGCCGGCATCTCGAAGGCGAGCTCGGCGCCGCCCTGGTAGAGCATGCCGAACAATATTGCGGCGAGCACGATGCCGACCGGGTGGAGGCGCCCCATCAGCGCCACGGCGATGCCGACGAACCCGGCGCCCGAAACGAATTCGAGCGCGACATTGTGCTGATCGCCCATCGTCGGGTTGAGCGCCATCATGCCGGCCAGCGCGCCCGAAATCATCATGGCCACGATGATGATGCGGGTCTCCGAAATGCCGGCATAGCGCGCCGCTTTCGAGCTGTGGCCGTAGGTGCGCATCTCGTAGCCGAGCCTGGTGCGCCAGATCAGCACCCAGACCAGAAAGGCCATGGCCAGCGCCAGCAGGAAGCTGATGTTGAATGGCGCCGAACGGATCTTGGCGCCGAACAACTCGATGACCCAGTTGAGCTTCGGCAGTTGCGCGCCTTCTAGGAAGGTACGCGTCTGCGGCGCCATGGAGCCGGGCGGCTTCAAGAATCCGACCAGTGCGTAGACCATGACGCTGGCAGCGATGAAATTGAACATGATGGTGGTGATGACGATGTGCGAGCCGCGCTTGGCCTGCAGATAGGCCGGGATCAGCGCCCACAGCGCCCCCATCGCCGCGGCGGCGATGATCGCCAGCGGGAAGGTGAGCCACCATGGCAGCACGCTGTCGAAGGCCAGGCAGACGATGCCGATGCCGAGACCAGCGATATAGCCCTGGCCCTCGCCACCGATGTTGAACAGGCCGCAATGCGCCGCAATCGCCACAGAAAGCCCGCTGAAGATGAAGGTGGTGGCATAGAAGAGCGTGAAGGCGATGCCTTGCCCACGGCCGAAGGCGCCCTCGACCAGGACGACGGCCGCGCGGAATGGATTTTCGCCAACCAGTAGCACGACGAAGCCGGCGACGACGAAGGCAACGGCGAGATTGATCACCGGGATCAGCCCGTAATCGGCCCAGGCCGGCAGCTTGGCATAAGGCGTGCTCATTCCGCCGCCTCGCGGTGCTCGACACCGGCCATCAGCAGTCCAAGCTCGCCTTCGGTCGCCTCCGGGCCGCGCTCGCCGACGATACGGCCGGCAAACATCACCAGGATGCGGTCGGAGAGCGAGCGGATCTCGTCGAGTTCGACCGACACCACCAGCACCGCCTTGCCCTGGTCGCGCATGGCGATGAGGCGCTTGTGGATGAATTCGATGGCGCCGACATCGACGCCGCGCGTCGGCTGGCCGACGATCAGCACGCCCGGATCCTGTTCCATTTCCCGCGCCAGCACGATCTTCTGCTGGTTGCCGCCGGAGAAATTTGCGGTCTTGAGGCGGCAGTCCGCCGGGCGGATGTCGTATTTGGTGATCTTGTCCCTGGCGTCGTCGCGGATGGCGTCGATGTCGAGGAACGGCCCTTTCACATAGCGCGGATCGTCGTGATAGCCGAGGATCGAATTCTCGTTTTCCTCGAAGGCCAGCACCAGCCCGACATGGTGACGGTCTTCCGGCACATGGGCGAGACCCCGATCGCGCAGTTCGCCGGGATCGGCGGCCCCGGTGAGATCGATCGGTTTGCCGTCGAGCATGACGGAGCCCGAAACGGCGCGCCTGATGCCGGAAATCGCCTCGAGCATTTCGGATTGTCCGTTGCCGGCGACGCCGGCGATGCCGACGATCTCGCCGGCGCGCACATCGAAGGAGATGTCGTCGACCATAGTGACGCCGCGGGAATCCTTCACCGTCAGGTTCTTGACCGCGAGCTTGACGCCGCCGGCTTCCGCCTCGCCCTTCTCGACCCTGAGCAGCACGCGTCGCCCGACCATCAGCTCGGCCAGTTCCTCGACCGTGGTCTTCCTGGTTTCGCGTGTCGCCACCATCGTGCCCTGGCGCATGACCGAGACCGTGTCGGTGATCGCCATGATCTCGCGCAGCTTGTGGGTGATCAGCACGATCGTTTTGCCCTGCTCCTTCAGCTGCTTGAGGATGCGGAACAGATGGTCGGCTTCTGCGGGCGTCAGCACGCCTGTCGGCTCGTCGAGGATCAGGATCTCGGCGCCGCGATACAGCGCCTTGAGGATTTCGACGCGCTGCTGCAGCCCGACCGGCAATTCCTCGATGATCGCATCGGGATCGACCTCCAACCCGTATTCGCGCTCGAGCCGTTCCAGCTCGGACCGCGCCTTGGCGATGCTCTTCTTCAGCAGCGCATCGCTTTCAGCGCCGAGAATGACGTTTTCCAGCACCGTGAAATTGTCGACCAGCATGAAATGCTGGTGCACCATGCCGATGCCGAGCGCGATGGCGTCGTTTGGCGACTTGATCGACGCCGGCTGGCCGCCGACGCGGATCTCGCCGCTGTCGGCCTGGTAGAAGCCATAGAGGATCGACATCAGCGTCGACTTGCCGGCGCCATTCTCGCCGACGATGCCGTGGATGGTGCCGCGCACGATCTCCAGATTGATGTCGCGATTGGCGCGCACGGCGCCAAAACTCTTGTTGATGCCGATCAGCTCGATTGCGGCTTGCGCCATGCAGCCTGTCCCACTTTTATTTTTTTATCGCTTGGTCAAAACGCCTAGCATGACGCCCCGTCTGTGCCAATTGGTCGGAGCAGCGTTCACTCTCGACAAATCACCGCGCGCTTGTCAATTTCGAACGTGCCGCAGCCTTCACATTCGCTATTGCACCGGCCCGAAAACCGGATTCGATTTTTTTGCTTATGTCGAGTTCAACATAAGCCAAACTATGTCGAGTGCACGATTATGTAGAGCCGCCGACCTGCTGCTTCTAACGTCAAGGCATTGGGCAGATTTCTCTCAACATAACCGGTATGCATTTTCCGAATACAGAGAGGGCAAAAATAGCGATCAGATGAAAGAAAGTGTCGCTCGCCGTCACCTCACCGCTAAGCCTACCGCAATGTCGAAAAAGGGTGGGTTTTCTGCCGTAGGTCTCAGCGACCGGAACGAGCAACCAGCGCCACTAGCGGAAGTCCAAGTGCGGCGGACTCTGCCAATAGAATCCGCTGATTCCGAACATCCCCCTCGCGTCGGCGGTACTTTGGTCTTCATGGTCTGAGACCAAGCGCCCCCGAGTATCCGTCGGCTTATGTCCAGAAACCCGTCAGCCTCTCGATAAGCCAGAACGAGGCGAGGGTTCCGATCAAGTAGGTCGTTGCAGTTCTCATCCGGAATGCGGTGGTTGCCGGCAACCGAAGTTGCTTCGCTAACTGCATGGCGCCGAGGACCACGGCAATGAAGGCGAGTTGGCCCAATTCGACGCCGACATTGAAGGCAAAGAGCGCGAGCGGGATGTCGCCTTGCGGCAGGCCGATGTCGATGAGCGCGCTTGCGAAGCCCAGGCCGTGAAGCAGGCCGAACGAGAATGCCACGACCCCAGGCCAACTTGCCATCAGGCTGGGTTGCCCGCGTTGCATTCGCACAATCTCGCTGGCGAGGAGCAGAATACTAAGTGCAATCAGCGCCTCAACCGGCGGTCTCGGCACATGCAGGATACCGAGTGTGGCGAGCGAAAGCGTGATCGAGTGCGCGACGGTGAAGGCGGTGACCGTCAGGAGGAGCATGCGCCGGCCGCTAACGATCAGGATGAGCGCAAGAACGAAGAGCAGATGGTCGAAGCCGAGGAGAATATGCTCGATGCCCTGCATGACGAACGCGCCGACGACCGCGACAGGGCCTTGCGAGGTGGCAACGTCGACCCATGGCTGCGACGGGTGCACCAAGGTGGTCGAATGGGTGCCGTCCGGCATCTGCACGCGGACGAGCACGTCCGTGATGGTTGCCTGGAGGCCGACGAACTCGATCCGTTTGCCCGCGAGCCCGTCAGTGCCGGCCTCGATGACGCTGCGCTCAACGAGCGAATCGGAGAATTCCTGCTGCGCCGGCCCGCTGATGGTGCGGATGTCGTCTGGTAGCTTGATAACTACCGGGAGGCGCATCCCCGACAAGACCGGTGTCCGCCACAGTAGCTGGTAGTGTGTTGACGAGAGCTGATCGACCTGGAGGTAAGCCGGCCGGACCTCGTGCGCGCGGGCGATCGATATCGGCGTGAGTGTGGCGATCAGCAGGCTAAAGAAGGCAAGCCAGCCCCACGACAAGCGACTAGACTGCGCGTTCATTGCGGAACGAAGTCGGCCGCCCGGAGGGCCGACTGCGACAGATCCAGGTCGGCCAGAGCGGCTGCATCAATGGGTGGAACGACGACAGTGTAGCGCGACCGCATCGCTTCGTAGGCGGAGCGCTTGAGTTCCTGTTGTTTCTCGTCGAGCCATGCCGACTTGACGTCCGGTTCAACCTCCTCGAAGGCCGGTGTGCGGCCGGATTCCTTGCCCGTAACGAAAACGAGGTGCCAACCGTAGCCGGATTGAACCGGGCCTCGCCAGGCGTCGGGGTCGAGCGCAAAGAGCGACTTCGTGAATTCGGGACCAAACTCCCTTGTGACCTGTTCGGGGGTACGCTCAGCGTAGTAGTCCCGGAACATGAAAGGGTCGCCGATCGCGGTAAGCTCGGGTGCGTCGGCCGGTTTGGCGGCGATCCCGGCGAGCGCGACCACGGCGGCGTCGCGGGCGCCGGCCCCCCGATCGAGTGTGAAATAGAGGTGGCGGAAGCTTATCCGCGGCGGGAAGGCAAAGCGATCGGCATGCTGCGCGAACCATTGTCGGAGCTCAGCATTGCCTGGATTCTGGAGCGCGGCGACGTCGGCAGTCAGGAAATCCATCTTCTGCGCGAGCCGCCTCTTGATGATCTCGTCGTCCCGGTCGAGCCCGAGCGCGACGGCTTCGCGCGACAGGATTTCCCCGCTCACTTTCTGCTCGATCAATTGGCCCATCTGCTCCGGCGTCGGCAGCTCGCGGCCCTGCGCGACCCATGCGATTGCAAGCTGGCGGACGTCGTCCTTGGTGAGCACGATCTGGTTTGCTACGTCGGTGCGGCCAACAGCCGGATTCAAGAACTCGTAGACCGCGAAGAACAGCGCACCGGCGAGCAGGAAATGGACAAGTGGCTCTCGCAGCAAGTGCCGAACGAGACCCAACGCGCTGGAATGTGGCGCCAGCGGTGTCGCTGCAGCTGCAGGAGGCGGCTGCAGAGCTTGAGGAAGCGAAAGAGAGCGGGACTCTGGCACCATCGATCCAATCGTAAAGGCGGGGAGCTATTTGGCGTTCGCTTTGGCGGCGGCGGCACTCCGCAAATAGCTGATTACCGCGAACTGTGAGCCGGGGTCCTTGATCGTGTTGGACTTAAGGAGCTCGACATAAACGGTGTCACTGTCCCAGTAGCCCCAATCGGCGAGTTGCGGGGCGACGAAACCAGCCATCGGCCCGCGCTCGCCAATGAAGTCCTGGTATGCCGCAATCACCGCCTCACGCGGCACAGCCTGATCGGCATCGCCGAGGATGTTCAACGCGAGAAGCGCCGCCTCTATCTCCGGTAGCGTGCGCGTGTGGTCGGCGAAGTAGCTCGCCTCGATCCAGGCAATGCGCGACGGGCCGCGTAGCTCAAGATCAGCCGCGAGCATGGCGGAAAGGTTCGTGCTGTCGTGCATAGCCCGTGCCTCATCGATGCGCTGCTCCAGGCGGCTCGCGTCGGCGGTATGGCCCGCAAAGCCGAGGAGCAGCGTGTACGCCGCATGGCGCTGTGCCAGATGGGGATCGTCGAGCCAGCCTAAGACGCGATGCAGATCGATGCGCGATCTCACGACATCGAGCGCTGCGTATGGCGCCCTCGCAAGCTCGCCCCAAGCAATCTCGGCGGCCAAAGCATTGTCGTCCTCGAGATAGGGTAGAACCAGCGCAATTCGCTGTCGCCAGCCGGCCTCGCTCAGATTGAACGAGGTCTGGATGGTCAGCGGCCAAGTTCGTCGCGGGCGTTTGCCCTCGACTGAAAGGGTGGCGATGAGTTGCCGAAGCCAGCTCGCATACTCGACACCGATCGCTCCGACGTTCGTCCAGTCCGTCGAGATGACATGACGGAGAAGGAGCACCGGGCCAGTGCCCGGCGTCGTCCCTGCATCGGTCCCAGCGACTTTGTCGGCGATGACGTCGCCGGCGACATTCCCTTTGATCACTGCGACGACGTCATAGCCGCTCCCGTCAGGGAGTGGCACCGCGAGCACTGCCTCATCGGCCATGTCCAGCCGCAGGCCAACAGTCATCGACTGCCTGGCAGCGTCGTAGCAGAGAGGACAAGCGTTCGCCGTTGTCCCAGGGAGGAAGCAGAGCACGGCAGCGAGCGCCCAAACTAGGCGGCTACGGGCGAACGATATCCCCTCTCGCGACGACATCGGGTGCGTCACCGCAACTCGGGCGCGCTCGGACCGAACGGGTTGACCTCTGCCACGGCCGGGATGATTTCGTAGTTGGCGTAACCGAATTCGTTGCTGCGCGCGCCGAAGTACTTGTCGCCCAGCTGGTAAACTGCGACTTCGATCGGCGTGCCGGCGATCACGGTCACGAGCTTGCCGTTGTTTATGTAGTAAGGCTGCGTCAATCCGAGATAGCTGGCCTCCGGAGGATCGCCGACCACGCTTGGTTGCAGTGCGCTGCGCCCCGAGTGATAGATCTGCACTTGACCTTGGTTGACGGCAAGTTTCGAGGTGACGTAGCCCGGGTCGATGGGCGTCAGCGTCTTTCCCGACGAATCGGGCCCGGAAGCGCTGTACGTGATCTGATACTGGGTCCCGGTGACGTTGTTCTGTAGCCAGGGCGACTTGTCGACGATCAGAGCCGCGAGCGCCGCATCGTCGAGGGCCACCGCGCCCTGCTTTTCGAGGTCTGCGACCGTCCGGCCGGCACTGGCGAGCTTCTTTTCGTCGTCCGTCGGTGTGTACCAGATCGGCGAGCTCCACGCCCGTTCTTGGACGGTGGCGGGAACGACGTCAGGCGGCGCGATGCCGAGCTGGGCCGCTTGGATGGTCGTCCAACGGGGGGTCGGAATCTCAAGGACACGGGCATAGTAGAAGGCCGGCTCGCTCGCATCGAACTCTGGGTCCGTCCAAACGGTCTTGAGCTCGACCTCACCGATGGTATTGGTGTAGGTACCGCTACCGAGGTCGACGGTGCTGCCGATTGGGGGCACCACGCCCGTCCACTTGTCGGGCACGCGGTCACCCGCCCAGGCGACATCATAGACCTTCTCAAAGCTCTGGCCGCTCTTCGTCCAGCCCTTGACGATCTGGATACGATCGAGATTGCCGGAGGTCGGATCTTTGACCGCCCACAGAACGAACGTCGGGACAGAAGGAGCACCCAAAGGCCCAAGCTTCGGCGTCGGCGGCAGGTCGCCCCCCATTGGCACGCCGCGGTCGTAGCCAATCTTGACCCAATCCTTGTCCCCGAGCAGCACGGAGTCGTACTGCCAGCCGCCAAACAGGCGGACCTTGATGTGCGGACCGCTGACGGCGAATGTCTCCTTGCGTTGCATCGCGTTGAAGATCGACTCGCGCGTATTCTCCTCTGCCCACACGCCAGTCAGACCCGCGGTGCCCTCCAGGCGCGGATCGACGCCGCCGAACAGACGGCCCGACATGCGCCCCTCCATGTTTCCGTCGGCAGTCGCGTGGCCTCCGAAGAAATTGTCCTGGCGATAGGGCACGCCGGTATTGTGCGAGTCGGAGGCGGCACCAAAGCCAAACCTGTAAGGGTTGAACCCCTTGGTATCCTGGAGCGCAAGACCATCCTTGAGAGCCTGCCGGGCATAACTGCCCATGACGTGTGGAATGCGGCCTCCCGGATCACCGAGGAGGTATGTGAAAATCTCGAAGTTTGCGAACTCGTCATTGGGCGAGAGGAGGGGGTGGGTCTCCGACTGCCCCTTGAGCTGCTTGATCTCGATCAACGGCTCGTTGCGCATCCGGTTTTCCGCGTATGCCCTGTCGATCGGCCGCCCATGGAGATCGACCTCGGTTGGATACATGCGGCCGTCAGAAAGATTGGCATTGTGCGAGATTGCCAGGAGCTCGTTGCCGGCCTTCCGCTGCGCGTCCATCCACGTCCACAAATCGCCGGGGTCCGTTGAATCTAGGGCACTGAACGGCATTGCCGGCACGTGCGCACAATCCTTGAAGAAGATGTTGCGGTGGAGGTTCATGTTGTTGGGCATGGACGTCCACTCATAGCTGCAGAAAGCGGTGAACTTGCCGGGTTCATTGGCTTTGTTGGCGAGGTCGATGTTGTTGTCCCACACCGTATGAGCGATCTCGGTACTCATCAGCTCCTTGATCGGAGGGCCGCTCAGCAGCACCTTTATGGCGTAGAAGTAGACTCTTTGAATCTCTTCCGAACTGTTGTTCTTGAGGATCAGGGGCGCCGCTGCCGGCTCCTTGCTGACCGGCGAGTTGGGGTCATTGGCCAATTTGATCACACCGACATATTCGGAATGATCAGTCACGCCGGCGAAATCGAGCGGGGTATCTATCTTGATATCGTAGCCGAGCGGATGCTTGATCGTCTCGCCCTTGAAATACTTGTAGGCGTCACCAGGGTCGGTCAGTCGATTGCCCATGGTCCAGGCATCGAGCGACCAGCTGGTGTGGAGATGGGTCTCGCCGAAATAGGCTTCCCGGTCCGGGTTGCTTTGTGCCCGGGCTGGGGCGTTCGCGCCGATCAGTGACGTGACGGCGCTCGCGGTCAGAATAAACTTGCAAAGTTTACTAAAGAACGACGTCCGCATCACTTCCTCCCGAGTTCCCCTCGCGCCAGGGTGACCGTCCGTGTACGGCCGGGACAGCGCGGCATGTGCGTAAGTTCGGCCGAGCAGGTCACCACGCAAGCTCAGTGGGCCGAATAGTCCGCCGAAACCTGAACCCTGCATATTGTCCTTTGGTGAAGCGGCCGACGACCGCTTGGCCCCATCTAAAGGACGTTCGCCTCGAAGCACCGCCAAGTCCGAGTTGGGTCATGGGTGCGAGTTCGTCCGAGGGCGAGCGATCCTGGCCGCTGGTCACGGAGTTCTTCGACTATTTGCGCAAGGTCGGCATTGCGCCGGGATACCTTCAGGAGTTCCCCGGCCCCGTAAAGCACCTGCTTGTCTGGCTGGACAGGAACCACATCGGGCTCGATGCGGTCGACGGCGAGGTGGTGAGCCGGTTCCTGACACATAGCTGCAATTGTCCGCGACCGGCCGGCGAACGCTATCAGTCGCGCCACATGCACAGGCCGGTGTTCAAGGGATGGTGCCGCGCACGATCTCCAGATTGATGTCGCGATTGGCGCGCACGGCGCCAAAACTCTTGTTGATGCCGATCAGCTCGATTGCGGCTTGCGCCATGCAGCCTGTCCCACTTTTATTTTTTTATCGCTTGGTCAAAACGCCTAGCATGACGCCCCGTCTGTGCCAATTGGCCGGAGCAGCGTTCACTCTCGACAAATCACCGCGCGCTTGTCAATTTCGAACGTGCCGCAGCCTTCACATTCGCTATTGCACCGGCCCGAAAACCGGATTCGATTTTCGGAAAGCACGATGCGAAGATCGTAGGTGTTAGAGGGTAGTTTGGGCGTCCGATTGGACGCATGTCGCTCTAATGTGGCGAATCCCGAAATTCGCATCTCTTGAGAGTTGCGCAGCAAGAACCCGAGGTTTTTCAGATGACCATGCCCGCCGACCGGCTGACGACGCTGGAAATCCGCGCCGCCGAGCAGGAGAAGACCATCGAGGAACTGTCGGACCAGATCGCCGAGCAGTGGAAGGTGATCGAGCGCATGCAGCGCAAGCTCGATGCGCTGGCCGACCGCTTCCTGGCGCTGGAGGAGCAGAGTGCATCCGACGTGCCGGTGACCAAGCCGCCGCATTGGTGAGCTTGCGGATAAGAAAAAACCGCCGGGTTTCACCCAGCGGCGTCGATCAGATCGGCAATCTCGCGATCAATAGCAGGGCTATCGCAGGTGGAAAGCCGAGGCTTTCGCTCTACGATGTACCCCCACCCCTAACCCCTCCCCACAAGGGGGAGGGAGACTTCCGTTGGCGCTGACCTCGGCAAAATGGCTGTCTTTTCGGTGCCAAAGGGAAGTAAAGGCGCGCGGCAGCGTTCCCTCCCCCTTGTGGGGAGGGTTAGGGTGGGGGTCCACCTTCGCAAGAATCCAAATGCGATTGCCCCGCGATCAATAGGGGCAGGAATTGTCCGACATGTAGTCGTGCACCTTGATGGTGCCGGCAATAATGTCAGCCTTGGCCTTTTCGACCGCCGCCTTCATCGCGTCGTCGACAAGCGCCTTGTTGTTGTCGTCCATGGCGTAGTCGACACCGCCCTCCTTGAGGCCGAGATCGTTGATGCCGCCGGTGAACTTGTCGTTCTTGGCGTCCATGAAGGTGTTGTAGACGGCAACGTCGACGCGCTTGACCATCGAGGTCAGCACCTTGCCGGGCTGCAGGCCGTTCTGGTTGGAATCGACGCCGATGCCGAGCTTGCCGCCGTCGGCCGCTGCCTGCAACACGCCGACACCGGTGCCGCCTGCCGCTGCGTAGATCACGTCGGCGCCCTGGTCGATCTGCGTCTTGGCGATCTCGCCGCCCTTGGCCGGATCGTTCCAGGCTGCCGGCGTGTCGCCGGTCATGTTCTGGATGACATCGGTCGCGCCGGCCGCCTTGGCGCCGCCGACATAACCGCAGCCGAATCGGCGGATCAGCGGAATGTCCATGCCGCCGATGAAGCCGACCTTCTTCGACTTCGAAGCCATCGCCGCCATCACGCCAACGAGGTAGGAGCCTTCCTGCTCTTTGTAGACGACGGAGCGGACATTGGGCTTGTCGACGACCATGTCGATGATGGCGAACTTGGTCTCGGGAAACTCGACGGCGATCTTCTCCAGCGCATCTGCCCAGGAGAAGCCCGCCATGGCGATCGGATTGCGGCCGTCCTCGGCGAAACGGCGCAGTGCCTGCTCGCGCTGGGTCGCGTTGCTGACCTCGAATTCCACATAGGCGATGCCGGTTTCGGCCTTGAACTTTTCAGCGCCATTATAGGACGCTTCGTTGAACGACTTGTCGAACTTGCCGCCGAGATCGTAGAGAAGTGCTGGCTGAATGTCCGCGGCGAAGGCCGGAAGAACCATCGCAGTTGCGGCCAGGAGGCCGAGAACGATACGTTTCATGTGATCCACACCCTGTCGGTTATTTTTTCCGTTATGCACCGCCTGCCTGCCCGGTTCTCCGGCAGGCATGCGACATCAGACAGGAGTGTCTTCCTCCCGCTTCGGGCCAATCTGGCACGGCCCGAAACAAAATTCACGTGGAATTTTGACCTCTTGGAAAAGCTGTGGCGCCGCATGGCGGCGCCACGGATCATCGTCTCGCCGAAGGCCTCAAGCGGAGGCGGCCGCCGGGATGGCGCAGGTGACGCCGGTGCCCTGCAGATTGCAATAGCCGTAGGGATTCTTCGCCAGATATTGCTGGTGGTCTTCCTCGGCGAAATAGAACTCCGGTGCCGGCGCGATCTCGGTGGTTATCCTGCCGCGGCCGGCGCCGCGCAGCGAGGCCTCGTAGGCGTCGCGCGACGCGATCGCCGCCTGGTATTGCGCATCGCCAAACGTGTAGATCGCCGAGCGGTAGGTGGTGCCGACATCGTTGCCCTGGCGCATGCCCTGCGTCGGGTCGTGGCTTTCCCAGAACAGCTTCAGAAGCTGTGCATATGACACGATCTTCGGGTCGAAAACGACGAGCACGACTTCGGCATGGCCGGTAAGGCCGGTGCAGGTTTCCTGGTAAGTCGGGTTGGGGGTGACGCCGCCGGCATAGCCGACGGCCGTGACCCAGACACCCTCGACCTGCCAGAACAGGCGTTCGGCGCCCCAGAAGCAGCCCAGCCCGAACATCGCCGTCTCCAGCCCCTCGGGATACGGCCCCTTGAGCGGCCGCTTCGAGACGAAATGCTTGGATGCCGTCGGGATAGGCTTGGCGCGGCCCGGCAGCGCCTCGCCAGGCTTCGGCAGATTGAGTTTCTTGTTCAGCATGTCGCTGAGAAACATGTGCGGTCTCCCTTTCTCTTTGTTTGGGGCTTTCTCTTTGTTTTGGGGACGCCAGAAGGTCATCAACAACAAATCATCAGGTCTAGGCGAACCGCCCGGTCGGCCGCTCCCGCCTGTAGCCGATCAAGTAGAGAATGAAGGCAACCACCGCAAACACGGCGAAACCGGGCTGGTTGAGCACCCAGGCGACGGCGCCGTCCCACAGCAGCGGACCAGCCTTGTCGCGGACGAAGCTTTCGAAGGCGCTTCGCGTATCCGGCGAGACGGCGAGCCAGCTCGTGTTGAGCGGGGTCATGACCAGCGCGGAGGCCGCCACCGAGCGTGTCGCGTCGATCACCGCCATGATGACGGAAACCGAAAGCGCAACCAGTGCCGCGAGACGGAAGACGAAGCGGAACATCCAGACCTTACCTCCCCGGAAGCTTATCAGATGTCTGTATCGGCCTCATAAATAGGATCTGCGCACTTTATCCGCAATCGCGACACGCGAAGTTGAACCTACGCCGCCAGTTTGCGCCGCTGAGGCGCCAGTCGGCTAAGACGCCGCCGCCGATCGCGGCGATCGGCTACCAGGGCAGCGCTGGTGGCATGGCCAGAGCATCCTTATCCGACAAAGCGAATAGAGTGCCGTTATGGCTTGGCATTCGATGCCGGATCGACTAGATGAGCCCCGCACCTGTTGCTTTGACGGCTCAGGTGGGGGGAAAGGGTGTCCGCTGGTTGACGGCACCCACGGTGCGGAGTTCCGGACCGCAATCCCCAAGGGAGCCCCCAACCCGCGCGGTGAAACCGGCCGCGGCGAAAATGCTAAGACGGAGAGGTGGCCGAGTGGTTGAAGGCGCACGCCTGGAAAGTGTGTTTACGGGAAACCGTAACGCGGGTTCGAATCCCGCTCTCTCCGCCAGATATCAGATATCCAGTTAAGTATTTGTTGTCGTTGCGCTTTGTGAGTTGCGGCCTTTTTGTTCCTAACTCCGTTCCTAACGTCCACAAACGATGAAGCTCGGCCATCGTGCCGCCAGCCCCCTTTTGTTGACTTTGCTTAGGAATCGGAAGCTTCCCTCTACGCGGTGGGGGAAATAGCCATGACTGTTTGCGTTTGCGTCAAAGTAAACGAGTGCATGGTATTTGCTGCGGACAGCGCATCATCCTTCGACGGGTCCTGTCAGGGGCGCCTCTTGCGGGGGCGAAGCTTTTGAAGTTCAGTGTGCGCAGGGGGAAATCACCATGCGCAAACGCTACATTTTCGCGGCGGCAGGGACCGCGACCATCCTTTTAAGCGGCTGCTCCGGTTCGGGCTTAGGTATGCCTGGCTCACCGGCTTGGTTTGCCACCACACCGCAGGCGGAACAGGCAACCTATTTCCGGAACCGATGTGTCTCCTACGGCTTCGAGCCAGGAACCCCAGCCATGGCCCAATGCATCCAAAACGAGTCCATTTCGTCTCGCGGCAGGGCATCCGCTAGAGCAAATGCGGCGTTTACAAACATGCAAAACAGTCAGCCAAAAACGACGACTTGCAACCGCTTCGGTAACACCGTGAACTGCACGACATTTTGATACTTTGGGCAGTCCGCACCTATTGCGAACGCTCGACCGCAAATGTTGGCGCGTCACCGCCCTCGCCGGTCTGGCGGGGCTTCTGTCCTAGCCCACTGCGTTTGCCGCGATGTCAATCATTTCCGCACAAGTCGCAGAGCGCGCCGTCTGCCGCTTGGGCTTCGTTGACAGCCTGCTTCCCGAGCTTCGGGCGGACAGTCGGGGTTAACCAGTTCGCAAAGGACGGCGGCAGCATCTCGCAGAACCCCCTTATCTCATCCGGCGTCAGCTTCTCGAGACATCTCGCGGCTTCCAGAAGATCAACGACAAGATCATCGGCATGCGCGGGCACGTGCGGCATTTTGAAAACCCCAATGTGGACGGCAGATTAGACGCACTAACATAAGGTTTGGCAATCAACCGACGGTCGCGCTTTTGAACGGGCTACAGCAGCACGTGTGCTCATGGCGCCGATATAGCGCGGCGTGCGCGTCGCCAGCGCGCGTTTGGGCCGGCTTAAATTAGCAATCGCTCAGCACTGGTGCGATAACACCAGGAAGATGGGATTCACATTCGCCGCGTTCCGATCTAGAATCGCCCTATGGACACGGTGTTTGATGACCTTTTCCGAGCCCTCAGAGAGCCCCGTACAGACGTGCGGGCGCTGATCAGCGCCTTTGTCCTCGATCTCGGCGAAGCTCTTCACAGGCGTTGCTATCGGGCTGGGGATAGCCATCGGCATGGCGCTGGCCGGTTAGGTCCGCCTCGCGCGTCGGATCGCGAGGCGCAATCCGCGCCCGAGAAAGGGACGGGGAAATCCATCCCAGTCCGCTTCGATACGCTATTTGCAGTGGCGCCGGCAGACTCCCATCCTCCGCAATGGCCTGCCCCGGCCGGCTCTCTAGTCCTCATCCCCGAAACCCAGCAGTGATGCATGGCGTATGTGGCTGTGGTCGCCACGAAGATGCCTGACGCGCAGCTTCATCCCAGGCTTGACCCGCTGCGTCGCGGCCGTTTCTTTATGCCCTCGGGCGGCGGGCCAGCCTGCTCCTGAACACGCTTCCAGAGGCGATCCTTCATGTCGCGACCAAGGGTGATGAAGGCCGAACCGACATACTCCCCGGTGCCTGGCTCAGCCAGCAGGGCGAATGCAGCCTTGCCCCGTTCAAGAGACGCAAAAAAGCCCGCTAGCCGAAGCCAGCGGGCAATGGAAGATAGTCCAGGTTGGGGTCAAGCCCCGCCGGCTTCAATATTGACGTGTTCCATGAAGACAGCGCATCGTTCGAGCAGATGGAAAGCCGCCGGGCGGCGCCAGTTCCTGCCGCCTGAGGTCTGTGGAGCGTCAGTGCGGCGCAACACCCGCCAGGAGATATTTATAGCCGTGCGTCGTCATCCAGCGTGCGCGGGCGAGATGCGTCTCCCACGCCCTGAATGCCGCTCTGGTTCCTTCTCGGGATCGACGCTTCGCGCCGGTACGCCGCCGCCACTTCTCTGACCGATTGTCGTAGCGAGATATGTCCACGTCCCCTAGCTCCCGAGGAGAGAATGCGACCGGCGTGAGGAAGAGTCCAAAAGGGGGCGGCGTACCGAGTGAGGAGGCGGCATCGGCCTGCTCAATTGTGTTTTGACTATTTGGCTGCACGGGCGCGTATAATATCAGGTTCGCCCCGGTTGGGCGGACTAAACTCAGGGAGGATGTTATGAAGATGAATCGACGTAATGCTCTTGCCCTTGGTGCCACCTCGTTGGCGGCCCCGCTACTGGTCGCAAAGCCCACTTCGGTAGCGGCCAAGACCTACGGTCCGACTGATGGCAAAGAGATTTTTCCCGGCGTTCGACTCGTCGAACTGGGAACACGGGACTCCCATATCAAGGGGTACAAGAAAATCGCCATGGAAGACGTAGTGTATCAGCCAAAGGGAACTAGTCCGCTGGGTGATGTTATGGCTGACGACATGGTCTGCACGGTCACTGAAGGCGAGCTGCAAGTCACGGCCGGGGAAATGCAGTTCACGGCCAAGGAAGGCGACGTGTGGAGCTGCGGCAAGGGTAGCACGAAGGAGGCGGCGACGAACAACGGAACGGTGGTCGCTGTGATGCGGGTGATTAACCTGAAGGTTGCATAAAGTTGCCTGTGAAGATGGCCGGCGTCGCATGTGGACGAAGCTTCAAGGCCGTTTTAGCAATCCTGAAACAAAAGGCGGATTGGACCGTTTGCAATCTGCCAGCACTCTGGCGACTCCAGTAGACCCTCCCGCTGGCTTCGGCTGGCGGCTTTTTGCGGTGCGCCATGAGAGAAACGGCCCGATCGGGCGTCAACCCGCGTCGCTGGCAGTAGCTCGGCGATGCGGCGGCTTGAATCCAGTGGGAGCTGATCTACCCGAGCTTGTCAAATAGTGGGCGTTTGGCCGGGCCGGTGAACTTTGCGTTGTCGCGTCTTCGAGACACAAACGGCGTTCTAGTCTTCATCCCAAAAATCCTGCAGCGAGGCATGCCGATCTGAATTAACCTGCTACTGGTTAAAACTTGTGCGGCTTATAGCCCGGCCTTTTAAATGGAGGAAAACGCGGCCTCGACGAAGTCCCTGCCAAAAGTCGCATCATGGCCGATCATCCCCGGCTTGACCCCTGTGTCGCCGTCTCTTCATCCGCTCGGTAGCGCCGCGTGCCAAGGCTATCATCGAGACGGTCGAGCGGCTAAGCCGGTGTCCAAACGACGCTACTCCTCGTCACCGAAACCAAGCAGCGAGGCATGGCGTATGTGGCTGTGATCGCCGCGGAGATGCTTGATGCGCAGCTTGACGCCAGGAGCGACCCATTGCGTCGCCGGCCGCTTTTTCATGGCCTCTGGCGGCGGCCTGGCGTGGTCCCGAACCCGCTTCAACAGCCGCTCCTTCATGTCGCGGCCCAGGCTGATGAGGGCGGAACCGACATATTTCCCGGTGCCGGGCTGCGCCAAAAGGGCGAAGGCCGCCTTGCCAGGCTCGCGCTCGACGCCCAGCAGTTCGAATTCGTCGACCGTGAAGCTCTTGGTCTTCAGCCAGTTCGAGGTCGGGCCGCTGCGATATTTGCTGTCGGGGCGCTTCGAGACAATTCCCTCAAGCTCGACCTGCTCGACGAGATAGAAGACAGACTTCGCGTCACCAGGCATGGCCTCGCTGAACTGGATCCGGCTGTTCGGCTTGATGATGCCGTGGAGAATTTCGCGGCGCGCCTTGCAGCCGATGTCACGCAGATCATGGCCGTTCAGATGCATGATGTCGAATGCGACGAGATACATGCCATAGGGATTGTTGTGGACGGCGTTCTGGAGCGCGTTGAAGTCGGGCATTCCGGCCTTGTCGGTGATGACCGCTTCGCCGTCGATGATGGCGTTCTCGACCTCGAGCTCCCCCGCGGCTTCCACAATGCCCAGATATTTGCGCGTCCAGTCCTTGCCGGTTTTGGTGAAGACGCGAATATCTTCGGGGCTGTTGATGACGACCTGGGAGCGGTAGCCATCCAGCTTGATCTTATGAATCCAATTGTCACCCTCGGGCGGCTTGGCCACCAGTTGGGGCTCCATCGGAAGTATGAACTCTAGCCGGCCGGTGCCGGCACCTCCCCGCCTGCGCATGGAACCTAGTCTAGGTCACCGGCGTATATTAGCCATAGTTAACATAACGAAATTCAAAAAAGGACGTGCGATATGGCAGACGACAAAACCAAACGCGACTTCCGTGACCGCAGCAAGATATCGGCGGACGATGATTATGAGGTGAACTTTTTCGCTCTGCAGAACAACATCAGGCCGGAGCAGGTGCGCGAACTGATCCGCAAGCACGGCAACGATCGGGCAACCCTGACCGAGGCCGCGAAGGCATTGCCGGCACAATGATGACCAAACTTTCAGACCTGAGGCCGCCGATCGCCGGCTGGTCGTTGGCTATCCCGTACGATAGGCAGAAAAAGCCCGCGCCCCGTGGAGGGGAAGAGGACGCGGGCTGATCGGAGGGACGATCCGATCTTGCAGCATGTCTGCACAGGAAATAATGCCGCGGAAGCTGAACTTTCTAAGCCTTTGTTCCAACGCAAAAAACCTGCCGCACCTTTCGCCAAGCCGGTCAATGAGGCCTGGATATCAATCCCTATTGGGCCGCACCTAAATTCCAGATGTCCCGATGCAGGCGCCATGTCCTGTCGTCGCCCTTTTTCCAGACGACGATGTACTTGCCTGCAACGGTGGAGAGGGCGCCGTCTTTGCTCGGCACATCGAGCGTAAATGCGCCAACTTCGTAGGCGAGGTTCGCGCTCTCTTCCACTTCCACTGCCTTCAGGGTGAGATTCTTCATCCCGCCTTTGATCGCGCCCTGCCAGAATTCTTCCACGCCCTTGCGGCCATCGACGCGCTTGCCGTCGGGCGGCAGCACCGCAGCGTCCTCCGTATACAATTGACCCACCGCCGCCGCGTTTCCGCTGTTGAAGGCGTCCGTGAATTTCGTCAGCGCCGCTTCGATGTCCTCGCGAGCCGACTGGGCGGCCGCAGACAATGCAGAGGAAAGAAGCAGCACAGCAGCAAATGCAAATGACTTAACCAGTCTCATTTCGTCCTCCCTTTGCGTGATCGACATATCTATGAATAGCACGCCCAACCCGAGCGCGCCGCCGCGCCCGCTCAATCGGCCAGACCATGATGTATATTAGGCATATCTAAACCATGATTTACATTAGGCTTATCTAATATTATGGCGCAAGCGCCAGACGCTCTCAGCCCACAACCCCGATCGGCCCGCTTCCTCCGCCAGAGGCGCGCGCTTGGTTCAGCAAGGTCCCGACGCCGTTCAGTGTGGAACCGCAGGTATTCCCGAGACTGAGCGCGCCGTTTCGACGGAGAAGACCACGAAGGCAAAGATCAGCACGCTGACAGCGACGATCATCGAGCCCGTGGCGACGATCGGCTCGAGGGCCGGATTTCCATGCAGCATCACGTAGAGCCGGTAACATCACGACCAGGCCAAGATTGTAGACGCCGTAATGGACCATCGCGATCCTGCGGGCGGCTTTTGTCGGGTTCAGGGCGTAGTACCCCCCGGAATATTGCACTTGTGACCCATCCCAGAAGACTGATGTGTGCGTGAGCCGGGTAAGCACCGTGATTGCCTGAAATTGCCATCTGCAGGCCGGCTGCGATTCCCAAGATAAGAAAGACGATCGCTGTCTTGAAAAAGAGTTCCGAGATTTTCGGCTATCTTGTCCTCCCAAGCCGTTGCTGGCGGCCCGGCAGCCTATGGGGGTGACCGGCCAGCCACCGGGCCTGACCGGCTTGCGCCGGCTGACGAAAACATGCACTCACGCTAATGTAATTGCAACATCGACATGGTCGCCATACCGGCGAAAGACGCTAGCCATGACGCCGTAGGTGATCGACAAGGGCGCGCAGCTTCGGCGCGACGTTGCGACGGCTCGGATAATAGAGGAAGAAGCCGGCAAAGCGCGGGCAATAGTCCTCGAGAACTGGCACCAGCTCGCCCCGATCGATCCACGGGCGAAAGCTCTCCTCCATGCCGAAGGTGACGCCGGCGCCGGCGATGGCCAGCTTTATCATCAACGCCATGTCGTTGGTCGTGATCTCCGGCGCAACGGCGACGCTGAACTCCTTGCCGTTCTCGGCGAATTCCCAACGATAGGGCGCGACCTTCGGTGCGCGGCGCCAGCCAATGCAGCGATGGCCGGCGAGTTCCCTCGGATGCGAAGGGGCCCCGCACCGACCGCGATAGGCCGGCGCGCAGACAGCCAGCTGCCGCTCGTCACCGGCGACAGGCACCGCGATCATGTCCTGCTCGACCACTTCGCCGAGCCTGACGCCGGCATCGTATCCCTCGGCGACGATGTCGAATTCCTCGTCCGTCACCGTGATGTCGATCTGAACCTCCGGATGGGCTTCGGCAAAGCTCGCCAGGAATGGCCCTGAAAGAAAGCGCTCGGCGATCGACGAGACGGCGAGCCGCAACTGCCCGCGCGGACGCCCGCGCAGGTCCCCGGTGGTCTCCATCGCGGCGCGCATGTCGGCAATGGCGGGCGCTATCTCGGCGTAGAGGCGTTCGCCAGCCTCGGTCAGGCTGACGCTTCGCGTCGTGCGCTGGACAAGAGCGATACCGAGCGTCTCTTCCAGGCGCTTCATCGTCTGGCTCACCGCCGAGCGGGTGACGCCCATGCGGTCCGCAGCCGCGCGAAAGCTCCGCTCCTCGGCCACGAGGGCGAACACCGCAAGCGCATTGAGATCCGGCTGCATTGGTTAGCTGTTCTTTCCATGCTGCGAACAAATGGTCGTCTTATCGCAACAGTGGAACAGATCCATCTTGGTGGCAACCGCCTGCATGGCGGTTCGCAAGATCAACCAGACGGAGACGAAACATGTCCCTCAACAAAGTTGTGCTCATTACCGTGGCTTCGAGCGGCATTGGCGCCGCCATCGGCCGGGAGCTCGGTGCTGCCGGAGCAAAGGTCATGCTCGGTGCGCGCCGCACCGATCGGCTGGACACGCTCGCAGAAGAGATCAGGGCAAACGGCGGGGAGGCAATGACACGCCGCCTGGACGTGACCGACCGCGCCGATGTCGCCGCCTTTGCCGAAGCGGCGCGCCGGGCCTGGGGACGCGTCGACGTGATCGTCAATAATGCCGGCGTCATGCCGTTGTCGCTGATGGCGTCGATGAAAGTCGATGAATGGGACCGAATGGTCGACGTCAACATCAAGGGCGTGCTCTACGGCGTTGCCGCGGTGCTGCCGGAGATGACGGCCCGAGGCTCCGGCCACGTTGTCAACATCGCCTCCATCGGCGCGCTTTCGGTGTCGCCGACAGCCGCTGTCTATTGCGCAACCAAACACGCGGTCCGCGCGATCTCCGATGGCTTGCGGCAGGAGCACGACAACATCCGCGTCACGTGCATCCATCCCGGCGTGGTCGAGAGCGAACTCGCCGACACGATCACCGATCCGGTGGCGGCGGCAGCGATGAAGACTTATCGCGCCATTGCGCTGCAGCCCGACGCGATTGGCCGTGCCGTTCGCTTCGCCCTCGAACAGCCGGACGATGTCGACGTGAACGAGATCGTCATACGACCGACAGCCAGCAAGTAGGGAGGCAACAATGGATTTTCGTTTTCACAGCTCGTATAGCGCGATTGCCGTCGCGTTGCTGCACGGCGCGGTCCCTCAAACCGCCAAATCGCAGACGATGGAAGAGCGACTGCAACGCGGCGATGCCGTCGTCAGGAGCCTGAACAATGGCGCTCCGCAGCCTGCGCTGGAACGCAGAGACAGGAGTTTCCGTTTCTGGCCTGAGCAACCCAAGGCTATGCGCTCGGCGACGTCCGGTCCCGTCCGGGGCTCGACAACCGCACACGCCAACTCGCCGCCGTCGCGGTATTCGCAGCCATGGGCGAGACTGCGTTCATAAGAATTCATGCCGGTTATGCGCTCAATATCGGCGTGTCCGAGGAAGAGCTGAAGGAAGTCATCTACATGGTGACGGTTCCGGCCGGATTCCCCCGCGCGATCGCAGCATCGCAAGCGCTCTCCGAGCTGTTCACCGAGCGTCGCGCCGCTCCCGGCAAACAGCCCTGAGGAGCTGTCCATGAAACAGATTTCGATACTTGCCGCTGCCGTGCTTGTTGCCGGGGCGGCCGTCTTACCCATGCAGAAAGGTCACGCCCGGATGAATGTCGAGCAAAATACAGTTACCCAACCTTCGGCAAGCCATCCCTATGTCGGGATGTGGGTCACGGCCGATGGCCATATCCGCCACGACTTGCTTCCAAACGGTCGCTATGACGAAGCGCGCGGAAGCCGTGAGAGCGCGTACCAGGGGCGCTATGAGATCCGAGGAAATCACATCGACTATTGGGACGACACCGGCTTTACCGCTGACGGAACGTTCATTGGCGGCGTGCTGCATCACGCCGGTATGATCTTGTATCGGGAGAAGTAGTGACGTTCGTCGAGTCTCGACAAAAACGTTACCGCTGCACCATATGTCATTGGTGCGAAGCCGGTCTCCCGGCGCACCTGTCACCGTACTGCTCGCGCCTGGCGTGCAGATAACGCCTGCCTCCTTCCCGCCGCATTTCGCACACGCGCTGCTGCAACTCACATACAGCGACTCCTCGGCGGTCAGGAAGTCGGCAAGAGTCACGCGCGCAAAAAGGAACCAGGATCACCGCCACAACCGAACGGTGCATTTGCCTCCGTGTGTTGCGCCGCAGTTACAGTTAAGCCACAACCTTTTGTGGTAGTCCATTCTTGGTCACTTCCTTTTAACACAGGCATCAGTCCATGAAGAAAATCGTGTTTGCCACTACGTTCCTTTTCAGCGGTGCGGCCTTGGCCCTGCTTCCGGTTCCGGCCTTCGCGGCCGATGCAATTGTTTACGAGCCCGCGCCGGCTGCGGCCGTTGCCTACGACTGGAGCGGCCTTTATATCGGTGTTCAGGGCGGCTATCTCTGGGGGCAGGCAGATCACAGCTACTCCAACGGTGCGCCAAGTGACGATTCCGATCCCGATGGCTTCATTGGTGGCGTCCATGTCGGGTACAATTGGCAATCCGGTTCTTTTGTCTACGGTGTCGAGGGTGATTTCGAAGGCGGTAGCGTGGATGGCAGCTTCGAAAACACAGCCGGACTGACATCTGTTGGAACCAGCGAATTGAACTGGCAGGGCTCGATCCGCGCAAGGCTCGGCTACGCATACGATAAGGCGCTTCTCTATGTTACCGGCGGCTGGGCGATTGGCGATTTCGACTTCGGTGGCGGCCCCTTCCCGCTTCCTGTCAGCGGGGACTATTCGGATACGCTCAACGGCTGGACGATCGGTGCCGGCGGCGAGTGGGCCTTCAACGAACATTGGACCGCGCGACTGGCGTATCGGTATACAGACTTCGGAGAAGCCTCGGGCAATTTGGCTCCGGGATTCCCGGATGTCGATATGCCGGTTGACCTAACCACCCACGCGGTGAGGGTCGGCGTCAGCTACAAGTTCTGATCCTTTGGGGACGCAAGGGAAACCCCGGCCTAGCGGCCGGGGTTTTCGTTTGGGCTCGAATAGCTATCACCGCCTCAACATCCGCACCGCCACAACTTGCTTCCAAACGGTCGCTATGACGAAACGCGCGGAAACCGTGAGAGCGCATACCAGGGCCGCTATGAGATCCGAGGAAATCACATCGACTATTGGGACGACACCGGCTTTACCGCGGACGGAACGTTCATTGACGGCGTTCTGCACCAGGCAGGCATGATCTTGTATCGGGAGAGCTAGCCGACGTTCGTCGAATCTCGATAAAAAGGTTTCGCATCGTGCCGCTGCACCATATGTCATTTGGTGCGACGCCAAAAAGGAGCCCACCTTGCCTACCGAACCACGTTCTCCACGGCTTGCAGTGCTGATCGACGCAGACAATGCCTCGGCCAAGATTGCCGACGGGTTGTTCGAGGAAATCGCAAAGATCGGCGAGGCGAGCGTTCGTCGCATCTATGGCGATTTTTCCAGCACCCGTTCGAAGGCATGGGCCGATGTGCTGTCGAAGCATGCGATCATCCCGCAGCAGCAATTCGCCTACACCACCGGCAAGAACGCATCCGACATCACGCTCGTCATCGACGCGATGGACCTTCTCCACAGCGGGCGGTTCGAAGGCTTCTGCCTGGTGTCGTCCGACAGCGATTTCACCCGCCTTGCAGCTCGCATCAGGGAACACGGGATCGACGTGTATGGGTTTGGCGAGCAGAAGACACCGGAGAGTTTCCGGCAGGCATGCCGCCGGTTCGTATACACCGAGAACCTGCTTGCGACCGCACCAGCCAACGCTCAGGATGCGGCGCCGACGAAATCTTTGCAGCCGCCCAGCGCCGCGACGCCGATCATCACCAAGGTCATTTCACAGATGGGAAACGAGGACGGCTGGGTGCCGCTCGGCATCGTAGGCAATCAGCTCGCCAATCTGGCATCGGACTTCGATCCGAGAACCTTCGGCTTTCGCAAGCTGAGCGATCTCGTGCGGAAGACCAATGCCTTTGAGATCGATCATCCCGAGGGCGGAGCGATGCGTATAAGGGTCAAGCCAGCTGCGAGGAGCCGAGAGAAATCGAAGTCGGCAGCGTCGCGCTGAGCCTGCAAAAAGGCAACTGTCCCCGGTCCGATTGGCCTCTGGTCGGACCACTATTTCGCTGGCGGAAACCGCCATTCGGCGTATCATTCTCGTCGGAGGGGGGTTCATGGCGGAGGAGGCCGATGAACATCGTTTCGAGAGTGCCTGTCGTGACGGCCCAGGAACTTGTTTCATCTGCGCTTTCAAAATTTCGCGCTGGCGACACCATATCGACCAGAGCCGCAATAGACGCCATCCGCCGGGCAGCCCCGGCTTGTGAGGACAGCGACGACCATCTGGTCGAGCTTGTCGTGATGACCGCAATTGGTAGGACCATGGGGGTCGTGTTCGACCATCGGTCCCGCTAATGCATGTCGCCCTGCGCCCAATCAGCTTGCGCACTGTCGGAACTAAAGCGCGTCGCGTTTGATCGGCCTCATGCGACGCGCTTCAGGTTGCTGTTTTATGCATGTCGTTATCGCAAAACCGCTGCACACCCTCGGGTCAGGGCCCGAGGGCATGCTTTTGCGCGACATGCATTAGGGCGGCGACGTAAGCCACTCAGTAACCATGAATTGTGATCGGGATGGATCACGCCATTCGTCATCGGAACGAATAGTCCCGCTGCGCCGTTGCTGTCCTTGGAGTCAAGGAGTGGCGGTAATGCGTGATGAACAATTCGACGTTCCGGTGACGATCGAGAGCGAACGGGTCGGCCGCCCTCTCTCTGTGACGAGGACGGTCCAGGCGGCCTCGCTGCTGGTCGACAAATGGCCAGACGAAAAGCGCGGGCCGAAATATCGCGCGGCCTTGAAAGCCATGATGGACGCGATGGAGCAGCGACGGGCGGTTGGCAGTGCGCGGCGGGCATTCACGGCCGCCGCCAAGGAAGCCCATGTGTTTGTGCGCGAAGGCCGGCACTAAAGCGCATCACGTCTGAAGAGATTCGTGCGACGCGCTTTTAGTTCTTGTTTTTGCATGTCGTTGTCCCAAGCCGCTGCGCACTTTTGGGCGACATGCATTGCTGTTGTTTATGCATGTCGTTGTCCCAAAACCGCTGCGCACTTTTGGGCGACATGCATTAAGGAACCTCACGAAATCTCCGTCGTTATGCTCTAGGTCGAAACGAGGAGAACTGCCATGCCCGACGACAAGACCAAGACCGACAACCGCGATCGCTCACAAGTTGCCGGCGACGAAGACTATGAGGTGAGGCATCTCGCCGAGGAAGCCGGCATTACTCCCAAACAGGCACGCACCTTGATCAAGCGCCACGGCACCGATCGCAGGGTGCTGAACGAAATCGCCGAGAGCATAAAGGCGTCGTGATGTCTGACAAGCGGACCACAATGGCGGATCGGAAGAAACGCGAACCGGACGACAAGGAGGCCCTGCGCCTGGCCGAGACCACCGACGTTTCGCCCAACCAGGCGAAGGATCTGATGCGCAAGCACGGCAAGGACCGCGCCAAGGTCGAGAAGGAAGCGAAGAACTTCAAGGCCGAAGGCTGAGCCGCCGATTTGGCGGAGCGTCTGCCCTCGCCGTATCCCCGCATCACCGTCGCACGCGCCCGGCCATCCGTACGCTTCGCTTATCTGGCGTCGCGGGCCGGCAATCCTGAGCGGCTTATCAATTTTCTAACAAATTCGGCCTATTCCCGTTCTAATCATGGGAGCTGGGCTTTTGGCGCAAACAGAGAAAATCGCTGCGCGACGCGCCGTCGCGCTGTCGGTTGTCGTGCCGTGCTACAATGAAATCGGCGGGGTCGCCGAACTTTACCGGCGCGTCACAGCCGTTTGCCGTGAACAAGCGGGGCTTTCCTACGAGATCGTGCTGGTCATCGACGGAGCCACCGACGGCACCCGCGAGGCCATTTTCGAACTCGCCAAGCAGGACAGCCACGTCGTCGGCATAGACCTCGCCCGAAATTACGGCCACCAGATTGCGCTCAGCGCCGGCCTGGAGTTTTGCCGCGGCCAGCGCATTCTCATTCTCGATGCCGACCTCCAGGACCCGCCGGAATTGCTCAAAGCCATGATGGCAAAGATGGATGAGGGGTTCGACGTCGTCTATGGCCAGCGGCTGAAGCGCCAGGGCGAAGGCTGGTTCAAGCGCGCAACCGCCGCATTGTTCTACCGGCTGCTGCGCAAGATGGTCGACGTCGACATGGCGCTCGATTCCGGGGATTTTCGCCTGATGAACCGCCGCGCGCTCGATCATCTCAATGCGATGCCCGAGCGTTACCGCTTCATTCGCGGCATGGTGAGCTGGATCGGCCTCAAGCAGGTGGCCTTTGCCTATGAGCGGCACCAGCGCTTCGCAGGCACCACGCATTACCCATTGAAGAAGATGGTGCTTCTGGCAATGGATGCGATGACGAGCTTTTCCATCGTGCCCCTGCGGTTCGCCTCGCATCTCGGTATGATCTTCGGCTTTCTCGGGCTTGCTGCGCTCGGCTACACGCTCTTCTCATGGTTCGCCGGCAGCGTGTTGCCCGGCTGGACCAGCCTGGCGGCAATCGTCCTGATCCTCGGCAGCGTCCAGCTTCTGGTCCTTGGGATTTTCGGGGAATATCTCGGGCGCATGTATATGGAGACCAAGCGACGGCCGCTCTACCTCATAAACGAGATCGCTGCCCATGATCCTGCCGCCGGGAAGCTGCCGGTCCATCACCTTCAGGAAATGGCCCATGAACTGACGAAGGGAGCCGCGCGTGCTTCAGGCCGAGTTTGACCAGTTCGCGCTGGAGTATCAGCAGCAGCATGCCGCAAGTATCCGGCTGAGCGGCGAAACCCCGGATTTCTTCGCGCAGTACAAGATCGACGATGTCGCGGCAAGGCTCGCCCGCTCAGGCGTGAAGCCACGGCGGATACTCGACTTCGGCGCGGGTGTCGGCAATGCGCTGGGACCTATGCGCGCCGCATTTCCCGACAGCGAAATCACCTTGCTCGACCCCTCCTCGCAGTCGCTCGACATCGCCCGCACGCGCTTTCCCGGCCAGGCCGATTTCAGGCACTTCGACGGCGAAACGATCCCTTACGACGACGCGAGTTTCGATCTCGCCTTCGCCGCCTGCGTGTTCCATCACATCCCCGAAAACCTCCATGTCGCCCTGATCAAGGAGATCGAGAGAGTGCTGACGGGCGGTGGCAGCTTCTTTTTGTTCGAGCACAATCCCTGGAATCCGCTGACGACGCACGCGGTGCGAAACTGCGCTTTCGACGCGAACGCAATCCTGATCAACAGCCGTGATGTGCGCAAGCGAATGGCTGCGGCCGGCTTCTCCAAATCCGACGTCGTCTACCGGATCTTTTTCCCACGCGTGCTCGCAAGATTGCGACCCTTGGAGCGCTTCCTGACCAGGATGCCTATGGGAGCCCAATATTTCGTGCATGCGATCAAGCCTGCCGTTTGAGCGGACGCCCTGCCCTCGGATGAGCGACAAGCTGAAACCGCCAATCGATCTGCCGCAGAGCGGACTGGAGCTATGAAATGAACGGGATTCAGGCGACCGTAGCGACCGTTGCGACCGCGTCGTCGCTCAACGACGCGCAGCGGGCCAGAGTGATGTTCTGCCTGCTCGTCGCGCCTCTCGTGGCCTTCGCGCTTTCCGCCCACACCCAGGCCATCCTGCAGGACCCCGACTGCTGGTGGCAGGTCAAGGTTGGGCTCGATCTGCTGGCAAATCGTACGTTCCCGGTTGTCGACAGCTATTCTCACACTTTCGCCGGACACCCGTGGATCGCCAAGGAATGGCTTGGACAGGTTCTCCTTGCGCTCGCCTACACGGCAGGTGGCTGGAACGGCGTGGCGGTGCTGATCATCTCAACCATCGCCCTGACGGGCGCGCTGCTGTCATGGTATCTCAGCACCTGGTTGAGACCGATGGCGGCAGTGGGACTGGCCTTGTTCGGGGCGGCCATGATCTCCCCGATCTACACCGCGCGTCCGCACATCTTCACCTTGCCCATCATCGTGATCTGGACCGCAATGCTTTTTCGCGCAGCGCGCAATGAGCAGGGACCGCCTCTTTGGCTGCTTGCCCTGCTTGTCCTGTGGGCCAATCTCCACGCGACCTTTACCATCGGCTTCGTCATCGCGGCTTTCGCCGGCCTCGATGTTCTTGTGCGAACCCGCCTGTCCAACCCCGTACTCCTTGGCAAATGGGTTGCCTTCGGGCTGCTCTGCCCGGTGGTCAGCTTGATCAATCCCTATGGCATCAAGGCCATCCTTGCCACTTTCACCGTAGCCTATGGCAATGAAGCGGTTCCCTTGATTATCGAGTGGAAACCGTTCGACGCCTCGGATCAACGGTTCCAGGAGGTGGGTATCCTACTGTTCGTTTTCGCGCTGCTTGTGTCGAGACTTCGCATCGGCTGGGCGAAGGCGCTGTTCATCGTCTTTGCCTTGCATATCTATCTCACCCATTTGCGCTTCATGTACCTGTTCTTTCTGCTGGTCCCGATCGTGCTTGCGGCCGAGATTGCGGAGCAATATCCCGCGCTCTCCCTGGCGAAATGGATGTCCGACAGGCGCGACGGGCTGGAACGGTTTTTCGCGGAGCGATTTTACCAGATTTGCGGCGTGGCAGGCGTTTTGCTGGTGGCTACAACCGCAATGCACACGAGCGCCTATCCGGTCGCGCCGAGTCAGAAGACTTCGGCCAAGGATGCGCTTGCATTCGTCGAAAGCCATCATCTGTCAGGCAATGTCCTGAATTCCTACAACTTTGGCGGCAGCTTGATTTTCCATGGAATCAAGACATTCATCGACGGCCGGACAGATCAGCTCTTTCTCAACGGCTTTATGAAGACAGATGCCGAGACAGGACGCAGCGGTGGAAAGCCTGTCCTCGAAGCGCAGCTCGGGAAGCATGCGATAGACTGGGCCTTGCTGACGCCGGACGATAGCCGCATTCCATTCTTCGATGAATTGGGCTGGAAGCGGGCGTATGCGGACGACTACGCCGTGATCTATACGCGCGATCGCTGATTTTCGGCAGCTTCGCGCCGGCGCGCGACTTGTCTTTAAACGCCGTGCGCTGAGATCGTGACGGCAAAATCCCTATAGGATTTTTATTTCTTTCCTCTTTGCCCCGGCTCGAACCTTTATGGGGTTTTGATCCATATCCCGTCGGGAAGGACTTATCTCGGTCGCCATTGCCGTCGCGACCGAGTGTCTTCACATGACCTCAACCCTGCCGGCTGCAGGCAAGGCAGTGCAAAACGAAAATAAGGAGCAAGTCCGATGGACATCATCGTTCTCGGAATAGGGTTTTTATTTTTCGCCCTGTTCTTCGCCTTCATCAAAGCCTGCGACAGTCTTTAGGCGGAAGGACCACAACATGCTTGTCGATTACATCCTTGGTGGCGCTGTGACCTTGTTCCTTCTCGCCTACCTGACATACGCCCTCGTTCGCCCAGAACGCTTCTAACGGCAACTGGCGAAGGCACGGAAAGCTATTTCAATGACTTTCAACGGATGGATACAGATCCTCGTCTATTGCGGGATCGTCGTTTTGCTCGTGAAGCCGCTCGGCGGCTACATGTTTCGCGTTTTCAGCGGCGACCGCATATTCCTCTCGCCGATTTTGGGCCCTGTCGAGCGGAGCCTTTATCGCATCTCGGGAACCAGCGAGCGTGAGGAGCAGCACTGGACCACCTATGCGGCGGCTTTGCTGTTCTTCAACCTGGCCGGTTTCCTGGTGCTTTATTTCCTGCAGCGGCTGCAAGGCAGCCTGCCTTACAATCCGGCCGGTATGAGCGCCGTCGAACCCGGTCTCGCCTTCAACACCGCCGCCAGCTTCATGACCAACACCAACTGGCAGAACTACGGCGGCGAAAGCACGATGTCCTATCTCGTGCAGATGGCCGGCCTCACCGTCCAGAACTTCCTGTCCGCGGCGACCGGCATCGCCATCGCAATCGCGCTGATCCGCGGCTTCACCAAGGCCTCCGGCAAATCGATCGGCAATTTCTGGGTCGATATGACCCGGTGCACCCTTTACCTGCTGTTGCCGCTCTGCATCGTGCTGACGCTGGTCTATGTCTATCTCGGCATACCGCAGACGCTCAGCGCCTATATCGACGCCACAACATTGGAGGGCGCGCGGCAGACGATCGCGGTCGGGCCGGCAGCCTCGCAGATCGCCATCAAGATGCTCGGCACCAATGGCGGCGGCTTCTTCAACGCAAATGCCGCGCATCCTTTCGAAAATCCCGATGCGATCTCGAACCTGATCCAGATGGTTTCGATCTTCGCCATCGGTGCGGCGCTGACCAACGTCTTCGGCCGCATGAATGGCAACCAGCGCCAGGGTTGGGCGATCTTGACCTCGATGGCCGTCCTGTTCATCGCCGGCGTCGCCGTCTGCTACTGGGCGGAAGCATCAGGCAATCCGCTGGTTCATGCGCTGGGCATCGACGGCGGCAACATGGAAGGCAAGGAAACGCGCTTCGGCATCGCTTTGTCGGCGCTGTTTGCGGTCATCACCACAGCCGCGTCCTGCGGCGCCGTCAACGCCATGCATGACAGCTTCACCGCGCTCGGCGGCATGATCCCGATCATCAACATGCAGCTCGGCGAGGTCATTGTCGGCGGTGTCGGCGCTGGTCTCTACGGCATCCTGATGTACATCGTGGTCGCCGTCTTCGTCGCCGGACTGATGGTCGGACGCACGCCCGAATATCTCGGCAAGAAGATCGAAGCCAAGGAGATCAAGATGGCGATGCTCGCCATTCTCTGCCTGCCGCTGGCGATGCTGATCTTCACCGCCATCGCGGTGGTGCTGCCGACAGGCGTCGCTTCCATAGCCAATGCCGGCCCGCACGGCTTCTCCGAGGTTCTCTATGCCTACACCTCGGCTGCCGCCAACAACGGCTCGGCCTTTGGCGGCCTGACCGGCAACACGCCCTGGTACAACATCACGCTCGGCATCGGCATGCTGATGGGCCGCTTCCTGGTCATCATCCCGGCTCTGGCGATCGCCGGTTCGCTGGTCGCCAAGAAGACGGTGCCCGCCTCCGCCGGCACCTTCCCGACCGACGGGCCGCTGTTCGTCGGGCTTCTGGTCGGCGTCATTCTGATCGTCGGCGGCCTCACCTTCTTCCCGGCGCTGGCGGTCGGACCGATTGTCGAGCACCTGGCTGGCATCCACGGGCAGACATTCTGAAACCGCCCCACCTTGGATCAATGTCATGTCCTGGTTCGAAACCATACGCCGCAAGATTCGACATCGAGCCGATCAGAAGGGAGCAACCCCGCCTCCTTTCCCGACCATGTCCACGTTCTTCGGCATTGCGGCAATCATGATCGTGATCTGGCTGCTGGCCCCCGGGCTTCCGCATCTTCTTTCGGCATACGATCGATCGGTCAACAACATCGATACTGGAGCCACTAAATGAGCCAGTCCAAATCCGCTGTTATCATGGATGCCCGCATCCTGCTGCCCGCCATCGACGGGGCCTTCAGGAAACTGAACCCGCGCACCTTGATGCGCAATCCGGTGATGTTCGTCGTCGCTGTCGTCTCGGCCCTCAGCACCGTCCTGTTCGCCAAGGACCTTGTCACAGGTGGCGGCGATCTCGGCTTCTCGCTGCAGATCATCATCTGGCTGTGGTTCACCGTGCTTTTCGCCAACTTCGCCGAAGCAGTCGCCGAAGGCCGAGGCAAGGCGCAGGCCGATTCACTGCGCAAGGCGCGCACCGAGACCCAGGCCAAGCTGTTGAGCGGCGACGACCGCGCCAAGTTCAAGCTGGTGCCCGGCACCAGCCTGAAGGTCGGCGACGTGGTGCTCGTCGAGGCTGGCGACATCATTCCATCGGACGGCGAGGTGATCGAAGGCGTCGCTTCGGTCAACGAAGCGGCGATCACCGGCGAATCTGCACCGGTGATCCGTGAATCCGGCGGCGACCGTTCGGCGGTGACCGGCGGCACGCAGGTATTGTCCGACTGGATCCGCGTGCGCATCACCGCGGCCTCCGGCCATACGTTCCTCGACCGCATGATCTCGCTGGTCGAAGGCGCCGCGCGCCAGAAGACGCCCAACGAGATCGCGCTCAACATCCTGCTCGTCGGCATGACGCTGATCTTCGTGCTGGCGACGGCGACGATCCCGAGTTTCGCCTCCTATTCGGGCGGCACCATCTCGGTGACCGTCCTGGTCGCCCTGTTCGTCACCTTGATCCCGACGACGATCGGGGCGCTGCTTTCGGCCATCGGCATCGCCGGCATGGATCGCCTGGTACGGTTCAACGTGCTGGCGATGTCGGGCCGCGCCGTCGAGGCGGCTGGCGACGTCGACACGCTGCTGCTCGACAAGACCGGCACGATCACGCTCGGCAATCGCCAGGCGACGGCATTCCGCCCGGTCAAGGGCGTCACCGAGCAGGAACTGGCCGACGCTGCACAGTTGGCCTCGCTTGCCGATGAAACGCCGGAAGGCCGCTCGATCGTCGTGCTGGCGAAGGAGAAATACGCCATCCGTGCCCGCGACATGGCAACATTGCATCCCGCTTTCGTGCCCTTCACCGCGCAAACCCGCATGAGCGGCGTCGACATTGATGGCTCGTCGGTTCGCAAGGGCGCGGTCGATTCGGTGCTCGCCCACGTCAATCAGTCGACCGTCGCCACACACGGTACGCGCCCCAGCAGCGACATCGTCCGCGACCTGCAGGCGATCGCCGATGACATCGCCAAATCCGGCGGCACGCCGCTGGCGGTCGAGCGCGACGGACGCCTGCTCGGCGTCGTCCATCTCAAGGACATCGTCAAAGGCGGCATCAGGGAACGCTTCGCCGAACTGCGCAAAATGGGGATCCGCACGGTGATGATCACCGGCGACAATCCGATGACGGCGGCGGCGATCGCGGCGGAGGCCGGCGTCGACGATTTTCTTGCCCAGGCGACGCCCGAGGACAAGCTGAAGCTCATCCGCGACGAACAGGCCAAGGGCAAGCTCGTCGCCATGTGCGGCGACGGCACCAATGATGCGCCCGCCCTTGCGCAGGCCGATGTCGGCGTTGCGATGAACACCGGCACGGTCGCCGCACGCGAAGCCGGCAATATGGTCGACCTCGACAGCGATCCGACCAAGCTGATCGAGATCGTGGAAATCGGCAAGGCGCTGCTGATGACGCGCGGCTCGCTGACGACCTTCTCCATCGCCAACGACGTGGCCAAGTATTTTGCCATCATCCCGGCCATATTCGCCGTCTTCTACATCGCGCCGGGGCAGACATCAGGTCCGCTGCAGGCGCTCAACATCATGCATCTGGCAACGCCGCAGAGTGCCATTCTCTCGGCCATCATCTTCAACGCACTGATCATCATCGCGCTGATCCCGCTGTCGCTGAGAGGCGTCAGATATCGCGCGATCGGTGCGGGCGCGCTGCTCAGCCGCAACCTTCTTGTCTACGGCCTCGGCGGCATCATTGTCCCCTTCGTCGGCATCAAGGCGATCGACATGGCCGTCACCGCGCTTGGCCTCGCATAAGGAATTAAGTCCATGCTCAAGCAAATCAGACCCGCGATCACCATGATCGTTTTCTTCACCATCCTCACCGGCCTGATCTATCCGATCGGCATGACCGGCATCGCCCAAGCCTTATTCCCGCGCCAGGCCAATGGCAGCCTGATCGAGAAGGACGGCAAGACCGTCGGCTCCGAACTGATCGGCCAGGCTTTTGCCAGCGAGCGCTATTTCCATGGCCGCCCGTCGGCTGCCGGCGACGGCTACAATGCCACCGCTTCGAGCGGTTCGAATCTCGGGCCGACCAACCCCAAGCTGATCGATCGCATCAAGGGCGATGCCGACAGACTGAAGGCGGAAAATCCGGACCAGCCGGTGCCGATGGATCTGGTCACGACTTCAGGCAGCGGCCTCGATCCGCATATCAGCCCCGAGGCCGCCTATTTCCAGGTTGCCAGGGTGGCCAGGGCCAGGGGCGTTGACGAAGCCAGGGTTAAGGCCCTTGTCGACAGCCATGTCGAGGATCGCGAGCTCGGCTTCATGGGAGAGCCGGTAGTCAATGTGCTGGCGCTCAACCTGGCGCTGGACGAGGCCACCAAGCAATGAATGGTGGTCCGGGGATCGACACCATCCCCGACGCCATTCATGATCGATTTTGATGCCGGACGACAGCCGCAACGAAACCAGACCCTCACCCGACGCGCTGCTTGATCATGCGGAGCGGGAGGCGCGAGGTCGTCTACGGATATTCCTGGGCGCAGCACCCGGTGTCGGCAAGACCTATGAAATGCTGATGTCGGGCCGTGCAAGATTGGCCGACCGGGTGGACGTGGTGATCGGCGTCGTCGAAACGCACGGCCGCAAGGAAACCCAGGTGCTGGTCGACGGCTATGAGGTGATTCCCCGTCGCCAGGTCGACTACAAGGGGCGCATCCTCGAGGAAATGGACCTCGATGCCATCCTTGCCCGGCGTCCGGCGCTGGTCCTCGTCGACGAGCTTGCCCACACCAACGCGCCGGGCAGCCGCCATCCGAAGCGCTATCTCGACGTTCAGGAAATCCTGTCGCACGGTATCGACGTCTACACGACGCTCAACATCCAGCATGTCGAAAGCCTGAACGATGTCGTGGCGCAGATCACGCGCGTCAGGGTGCGCGAGACGGTTCCAGACTCCATCATCGACCAGGCCGACGACATCGAGATCATCGATCTCACTCCCGACGACCTGATCAAGCGGCTCGAGGAAGGCAAGGTCTATATTCCCAGCACCGCCCAGCGCGCCATCGAGAACTATTTCTCGCCGGGCAATCTGACGGCGCTCAGGGAACTGGCGCTCCGCCGCACCGCCCAGCGCGTCGACGAGCAGTTGCTGATCCACATGCAGGCCCACGCCATATCCGGGCCCTGGGCGGCGGGGGAAAGGGTTCTCGTCTGCGTCGACGCGCGTCCGGGCGGGGCGGCCCGTATCCGCTATGCGCGGAGATTGGCCGACCGGCTCCGCGCCCCCTGGACGGCGCTTCATGTCGATACCCCTCGTTCAGCCGGGATGTCCGAGGAGGACAAGGATCGGCTAGCGACTCTGCTGCGCCTTGCCGAGCAGCTCGGCGCCGAAGTAACGACCATTCCAGGTCAGAACGTCGCGCAGGACATCGTTCGCCATGCGACCGCGAACAACTTCACCCATATCGTGATCGGCAGGCCGACCCGATCGCGCTGGCGGGAATTGATCGAAGGCTCGCTCACCTATGATCTCATCCGCAATGCCGGCGACATCAGCGTCCATGTCATTTCGGGAAACGACCGCAACGCCGAGGTGACGTCGAGGACCGTCAAGGCAGCGGACGAGCAGTGGCAATTCGAAATCTGGCCCTATCTCAAGGCCACGGCCTATGTTGTTGGCTCGCTCGCCTTCGCCGTCCTTCTCGACCAGTTTCTCGACGTCCGCAATCTGGCGATCATCTTTCTCATCGCGGTCCTGACATCGGCGGTGACCGGCGGTCTCTGGCCGGCTTTGTATGCCTGCCTCATCAGCGCCATTGCCTTCAACTATTTCTTCCTGGAACCACGCTACACGCTGACGATCCAGGATCCGGAGAGCATCGTTGCGCTGGCTGTCTTCCTGGTTGTTGCGGTCATTGCCAGCAATCTGACAGCGAGCGTGCAGCGTCAGGCGGTTGCTGCCCGCTCGCGGGCACGCGCCACGGAAGATATCTATCTCTTCTCGAAGAAGCTCGCCGGCGCTGGCACGCTTGACGACGTGCTCTGGGCGACTGCCTTCCAGATTGCCTCTATGCTGAAATTGCGCGTGGTGCTGCTCTTGCCGGAGAACGGCTCGATCACCGTCAAGGCCGGCTATCCGCCTGACGACACGCTGGCCGAGGCCGACATCGCGGCCGCCCGTTGGGCCTGGGAGCACGATCGCCCCGCGGGCCGCGGCGCCGACACGCTTCCCGGAGCAAGACGCCTGTATCTGCCGTTGCGGACGGGGCGCACCGCCGTCGGCGTCGTCGGCCTCGACAACGACAAGCAAGGCCCGTTGCTGACGCCCGAACAGAAGCGCCTCCTCGACGCGCTCGCCGATCAAGCGGCGGTCGCCATCGAGCGCATCCAGCTTGTTGCCGACGTCGACCGGGCCAAGCTCGAGGCCGAGGCGGACCGCCTGCGCTCGGCGCTGCTGACCTCGATTTCCCATGACCTGAAAACACCGCTTGCCGCCATCATGGGCGCCGCCGGAACCTTGCGGGAATTTGCGCCGGCGCTTCCCGAAGCGGATCGGGCGGAGCTGCTGTCGACCGTGCTTGACGAATCGGAGCGACTGAACCGCTTCATCGCCAATCTGCTCGACATGACCAAGATCGAATCCGGTGCGATGGAGCCGAACTACGCATTCCACTATGTCGGCGACATTGTCGGCACCGCCTTGCATCGGGCCAGGAAAATCATCGGCGAACACAAGACCGAAATGGACATTCCCGCGGATCTGCCGATGTTGAGGCTCGACCCCGTCCTGTTCGAGCAAGCGCTGTTCAACCTCCTCGACAATGCCGCCAAATATGCGCCGCCAGGTTCGACGATCCGCCTGCAGGGCTGGGCCGACAATGGTTCCGTCATCCTGCAGATCATGGACGAGGGGCCGGGCATTCCGCCAGCGGATCTGGAGCGCATTTTCGACACGTTCCACCGGGTGCGCAAGGGCGACCAGGTCCGTGCCGGCACTGGGCTCGGGCTCTCGATCTGCCGTGGCTTCATCGAGGCGATGGGTGGGACGATTTCGGCGGCCAACAGGACCGACCGCTCGGGTGCGGTTTTCACCATCAGGATGCCGGTGCCGGCAGACCAACATGTGGACGACCCCGACATGGATGACTTGCCATGACTAACTCCAATGTCAGGATACTGGTCGTCGATGACGAACCGCCGATCCGCAAGCTGCTCCGCGTCGGCCTGGGCAGCCAGGGCTATGCGATCAGCGAGGCGCCGAATGCCAAGACGGCGATCGAACTCATGGAGACGGATAGGCCGGACCTGATCCTGCTCGATCTCGGCCTGCCCGGCATGGGCGGCCACGAATTGCTGCGCAAATGGCGGGACGACGGCCTGGATGTTCCCGTGGTCATCCTTTCCAGCCGTACCGACGAGGCCGGCATCGTCTCGGCGCTTGAACTCGGCGCCGACGACTACCTCACCAAGCCTTTCGGCATGAACGAGCTTGTCGCGCGCATCCGCGTGGCGCTCCGCCACAAGTTCCAGCAGCAAGGCGAGAAGCCGGTCTTCCGGACCGGCGATCTCACGGTCGATCTGGTGAAGCGCATCGTCATGATCGAGGGCAGGGAGATAAAGCTCTCGCCGAAGGAATACGACATCCTGCGCATCCTCGTGCAGTACGCCGGCAAGGTTCTCACCCACCAGTTTCTTTTGAAGCAGGTCTGGGGCGATTCGACCGACGTGCAGTATCTCAGGGTCTATGTGCGGCAGCTCAGGCAAAAGATCGAGAAAACGCCCGACCAACCGCGTTACATCATCACCGAAACCGGCGTCGGATATCGTCTGCGCGAAGTCGACTGAAGCGAGGTGCGGGGCGACGCTCAATCCGCCGAGAGCTCCGCGGCGCGCGGCTGTAGCCGGTTGATGAGATTGGGAAAGCTGATCGGCTGGCCTGTGTCGACCGCAACCACATTGATTTTCAAAATGGTTGCGGCCTTGAGCAGCGGCGTGATTTTCGCGTTGAATGCCACAGGCACCAGGCAACCGACGACCTAACAAGTGCTGAACTGCAGGATGCTCTCCAATTTCCTGTCGTCGATCTCGAGATTTATCCCCTTGCCCGCCGCGCATGGGGTCGATTGGCATTGAGTCCGGCAGCTCAACCCGCCAATTCCGCTTCGGCGAGACTTTAACCATGGCATCACCAGACAGACGCCCTATATGATTGGAGGCTCAGTTTCGCGCGGGAATGGATAGATGTCGCCGCTTCGCCTATCGACGATCTTGATGTCGGCAACCCTGGCAACAGCGATGCTGTCGGGCGCTGCTGTCTCCGCGCAGAACGTCACTCCCGCCAACCGCAACCCGCTGGTCCTGCAAGGCGAATTGCAGATGCTGGAGAACAGGCTGCGGCGGCAGCAATATCAGCAGCAGCAACAGCAGTTTCGTGCCCAGGATCGCGAGGTCGCGCCGCAACGTCCAGATGTGCCGCAGATGAAGCCTACTTGCCAGTTGCGGCGGTCGGGCAGCCGCTTCATCAGCATCTGCCGCTGATGAGCCGGCGTTTTCATTTATTTAGCCGATGTACGCTTGAACGCCGCTCTACTTAAAGTAGCATCAAAGGCGGTTTTGATTTTCGCAACGTGCCTTTGCGCTTGGGCACTGCCCTGATTGGATCGTCGGGAATGGCAGCCACCAAGAAGAAGGTCGTACGCAAAGCAAGGAAGGGCGAGCGGATCCGTCAGGTCGCGGCGATTCCCTTTCGGCTGAGCGAGCGTGGCGACGTCGAGGTGATGCTGGTCACCTCGATATCGACCAGGCGCTTTATCGTGCCCAAGGGCTGGCCGATGAAGGGCAAGAGCGGGCGCAGGGCAGCCACCATCGAAGCGCAGGAGGAAGCCGGCGTCCTCGGCAAGACGCTGAAGCAGCCGGCCGGCACCTATTCCTACTGGAAGCGGCTGACGAACCGCTTCGTCCGCGTCGACGTCACCGTCTACCTGCTGGCGGTGACAGAGGAACTGGCCAACTGGCAGGAGGCCAAAAGGCGGCAGCGGGCATGGTTGACGCCGGAAGACGCAGCGGCACTTATCGACGAGCCCGATCTTTCAACGCTTCTGAAGAATCTAAAAATTCCCCAACCAGCGCCCGCTGGCGAACTTGAACCAAGGCCTCATTTGGAGTCACCATCTCCCTGAGGGAACGGCCGCGCCGGCGTGCCGGTATAGGCCCACAACCATTCGCGCGGCAGTGGTCCCTTGTTGCGGTCGCTCTGTTGCGACTGTTCCCACGCATGCGCCAATATGCCGACCGAGCGCGAGAGCACGAAAAGGCCGCGTGTCAGCGGCGGCGGGAAGCCGAGCTCGCCATAGATGACGGCGGTGGCGCCGTCGATGTTGAGCGGGATCTTCTTGCCCTTGCGCCGCGCGACCTCGGCCTCAACAGCCTCGGCGATGTCGGCGAAACGTCCGCTGACGACGCCGCGCGCGGCAAAATCGCGGGTCAGCTCGATGAGGCGCGGCGCCCGCGGATCGACCGGATGGAAGCGATGGCCGAGCCCCGGCACATAGGATTTTTCCTCGGCGAAGAACCGATCGAGCCGCGACGCGACGGCATCGGCAAGCGTCACGCCTCCATCCAGTGCCGCGGCGATGTCGCCGTAGAAGGCAAGCGCCTGTTCACCGGCGCCGCCATGCACGTCGCCAAGCACATTGATGGCTGAGGCCATGGCACTGTTGATGCCGACGCCGCAGGTGGCCGCCATGCGGGCAATGGCGATCGACGGTGCCTGCGGCCCGTGGTCGACGGCCGCCCCCAGCGCGATGCCGAGCAGCGCCGCCTGCTCCTCACCAGGCAGTTCGCCGCGCAGCATCAGCCAGATCATCGCCGGAAAGCTGGCGCGGCCGATCAGGTCCTGGATCTCAAAGCCGCGCAGCCGGATCACGCCAGGGCGCATTTCGATGATATCGGTCTGCCACCATTCCTCGCCGCGCTCGCGGCCGGTTTTTTTCCCAACGTTGCTCATGTTCTCGCGTCGCTCATGCCTGCGCCCTTTTTTTGACGCGCGGCGGCAGACTGGCAAACACCTCGTCCATATGCTCGCCCAGCGCCGGCGGCGGCTTGGTCGGCAACGGTGCTGCACCATCGACCATGAACCCGCCGCGCACGACGGTCAGCGGTCGGTCGATGTTCGGCATGCTATCGAAACGGGTGGTCATGTCGCGCTCGATCACTTGCTGCTCGGCCAGCACCTGCGGGATCGTCAGCACCCTGCCCGCCGGCACGCCTGCGCGATTGAGCGTCTCCTCCCAGGCCGCGGCCGAGCTGTTCGCCAGGGCATCCTCGATCAGTGCCTTCAAGGCGATGCGATTGCGCTTGCGCGTCTCGCGCTCGGCAAAGCGCGGGTCCGAGGCCAGCTCCGGCAGCCCGACCAGCCGGCAGAGCGTGACGAACTGCTCCTGCTTGTTGGCGGCGATGTTGAGCAAGCCGTCGCCGGTGCGAAACGTTCCGGAAGGTGCTGCCGTCATGTTCTCGTTGCCCATCGGCTGCGGCTCGACGTCAGCCGTCAGATAGTTGGAGACCGGCCAGCCCAGCGCGGAGAGCGTGCATTCGAGCATCGACACGTCGAGGAAGGCGCCCTCGCCTGTCGTCTTCTGCTTCACAAGTGCCGCGGCGATCGCGAACGCCCCGACCAGTCCGCCCAGCGTGTCGGCGACGGGATAACCGACCCGCAGCGGCGCGGTCTCCGGCGTGCCGGTGATGCTCATGATGCCTGATAGGCCCTGGATGATCTGGTCGTAGGCGGGATTGTCGCGCATCGGCCCGGTCTGGCCGAAGCCCGAAATCGCGCAATAGACAAGGCTGGGGCGGACCTCTTTCAGCCTGGCATAGCCGAGTCCCAGCCGGTCCATCACGCCGGGGCGGAAATTCTCGACCAGCGCGTCGGCGGAGGCGACCAGATCGAGAAAGCGTTCGCGATCGGCCTCTTTCTTGAGATCGAGCACCACCGATCGCTTGCCGGCGTTCTGCGCCAGGAACGAAGCGCCCATGCCGGTGCTGTTGAGTTCCGGCGAACCGCCGAGCTGGCGCGCCAGGTCGCCGCCTTGCGGCGCCTCGACCTTGATCACATCGGCCCCGAGCAGCGCCAGCTGATAGGCGCAGTAGGGGCCAGCCAGAACATTGGTCAGGTCGAGGACGCGGATACCGGACAGCAGATCGGTCATGATATGACAGCCAGGTCAGGCATCGCCCGGCACATGCTCCGGTCCGCGTAGGCGCCTGCGTTCGACGTAAGCGTAGATATGCGGCCCAATCAGCCCGATGAACGCCAGCGTCAGCAGCGTCAGCGACAGCGGATGCTTGTAGAACACCGACCAGTCGCCGTTCGAGATGGTCATCGCGCGGCGGAACTGCGTTTCGGCGAGCGGCCAGAGGATCATGCCGATGATGACCGGCGCCGTCGGGAAATCGAAGCGCCGCATCAGGAATCCGGCCCCGCCGAGCAGATAGAGGATGACGAGGTCGGTCGGTGACTGCGAAATACCGTAGGTGCCGACCGTGGCGAACACCAGGATGCCGGCATAGAGCTGCGGCGCCGGGATTTTCAGCAGCCGCACCCACAACCCGATCAGCGGCAGGTTGAGGATGACGAGGATGATATTGGCGATGAACAGGCTGGCGATCAGCCCCCAGACCAGATTGGCCTGCGTCATGAACAGCATCGGCCCGGGATTGATGCCGTAGCTCTGGAAGGCCGACAGCATGATCGCGGCCGTCGCCGAGGTCGGCAGGCCGAGCGTCAGCATCGGCACCAGCACGCCGGCAGCCGATGCGTTGTTGGCGGCTTCCGGTCCGGCAACGCCTTCGATGGCGCCGACCGTCCCGAACTCCTCCTTGTGTTTGGAGAGCTTCTTCTCGATCGCATAGGACAGGAAGGTCGGGATTTCGGCGCCGCCGGCCGGCAGGGCGCCGATTGGGAAGCCGAGCAGGGCGCCGCGCAGCCAAGCCTTCCACGAGCGTGCCCATTCGGCCGCCGTCATGTAGAGCGAGCCCTTCAGCGGCACGATCTCGTCCTTGCCGGCATAGCGGCGCGAGGCCATGTAGAACGTCTCGCCGACTGCAAAGAGGCCGACGGCGACGACGATCACGTCGACGCCGTCGAGCAATTGGCTCATGCCAAAGGTGAAGCGCGGCTGCCCGGTCTGCAGGTCGACGCCGATCATGCCGATGACGAAGCCGATGAACAGGCTGGTCAGGCCGCGCACCGACGACGAGCCGAGCACCGCCGAAACCGTGATGAAGGCCAGCACCATCAGCGAAAAATATTCGGCCGGGCCGAAAGACAGCGCGAATTTGACCACGACCGGGGCCAGGAAAGCGACACCCAGCGTGCCGAGTGTGCCGGCGACGAACGAGCCGATCGCCGAGGTGGCGAGTGCCGCGCCGCCGCGGCCGGAACGGGCCATCCTGTTGCCTTCCAGCGCAGTGACGATGGTTGCACTTTCGCCCGGCGTGTTGAGCAGGATCGATGTCGTCGAACCGCCATACATGGCCCCGTAATAGATGCCGGCAAACAGGATGAAGGACGCTTCTGGCGCCACCTGGTAGGTGATCGGCAAAAGCAGCGCGATGGTCAGCGCCGGTCCGAGGCCGGGCAGCACGCCGATCGCTGTCCCCAGCGTCGTGCCGACCAGGCACCACATGAGATTGACCGGCGTAAAAGCGACCGAGAATCCGTGCGCGAGATGGCTGAGCGTTTCCATGGCTTCAGCCTCTCAACATACGGATAATCGAATCGAGACCGGTGTTCAGCTGGTTCTCGATGAAGCCGGCGCCGATATTGACGCCGAGCGCCCTGGCGAAGCCGAAATAGGCGGCAAGCGCCAGGATCAGGCCGAGCAGCACGTCACGCAACGGGTGTCTGCTGCCAAACCCGTGGCAGATGAGAACGAACATGATCACCGAGGCTGCGGTGAAGCCAAGCGGCTGGATCAGAACAAGGTTCGCGACCAGTCCGACGGCGACGATGCCCATGGCCTTCCAGTCGGTCGGCGTTTCCTTTTCCTCTTCCGGTTGCCAGCCGCCCCGCAGGGCGGCGACGATCAACAGGAGGGAAAGGATCGTCATGCCGAACATGGTGATGTAGGGGAAGACGGTCGGGCCGACCTTGGAGTAGAGCGGCGACACCGGAATCGACAGCGTCTGCCAGGCTACTGCGCCGGCGCAGGCGAGAAGCCCGATGCCGATCAGCAATTCGGGCAAGGCAAGGCGCGGCCGCGCCGCCTGCTGGTCGCTGGTGCTCATGATCGTCCTCCCTGGATAGGCCGGTCTCCCACAGCCGACCTCACCGCAGTTTCACTCGCGCTGGATCGTATGTCCATGCGGCTGGCGAACATCGGAAAGGGGCAGTGCAGACCGCCCCTGTCCGAGGACATCAGGCAAGGCCGAGGTCCTTGAGGATGGCTGCGATCCGGGTCGTGTCTTCGGCGAGAAATTTAGCATAGTCGTCGCCGGTGAGCAGGATTTGCGTCCAGTTGCGGTTTTTGCATTCGGTGGCCCAGGCATCACTTTTAGCCATGGTCTCGACCAGCGTGATCATCGCCGCCTTGTCGGCGTCGGAAACGCCCGGCGGTGCGAAGACGCCGCGCCAGTTGAACAATTCGACATCGATGCCGGCTTCCTTCAGCGTCGGTGCATCGATGCCTTCCTGGCGCTTGTCCGCGGAAATGGCGAGCAGCCGAAGCGCGCCTGCCTTGACCTGTTCGGAGAACTCGCCATAGCCGGAGATGCCGGCCGCGACCTGGTTGCCGAGAAGCGCCGACAGTGCCTCGCCGCCGCCGGCGAACGGCACGTAGGAGAGGTTGGCTGCCGGAACACCGGCCGTCTTCGCGATAAGGCCGAACAATATGTGGTCCGAGCCGCCGGCCGAACCGCCAGCCACCGGAACCTTGGTTGGATCGGCTTTGAGGGCGGCGACGAAATCCGCTGCGGTCTTGAACGGCGAGGCCGCCGGCACCACAAGCGCCTCGAATTCGCCGGTGAGGCGGGCGATCGGCGTGACTTCGGTGAGATTGTTGGCCGATTTGTTGGCGATAATGGCGCCAACCATGACCATGCCGGCAACCATCAGCGAATTGCCCTTGCCGTTCCACTGGCTGATGAATTGCGGCAGGCCGACTGTGCCGCCGGCGCCGCCGACATTGGTGATCTGCGAACCGGAGATCAGCTTCTCACTGCGCAGCACCTGGTCCATCGTGCGCGCCGTCTGATCCCAGCCGCCGCCGGGCGCTGCCGGCACGAAGATCTGGATCTGCGGCGCATCCTGCGCAAAGGCGGGCGAGAGATGCAACGCTGCGAAACCGGCGGCGCCGGCAGCGGCGGTGCTCATTAAAAATCTGCGTCTGTTCAGCATGGGATTCCTCCAATCACGACACCTCCTCTGGTGCCTGCCAGCAACGTAGCCTGAATTCAGACCCGCTCGACAAAAATTCATGCAGCCTTTGTCTTGTTCTGTCAACAGGAACGGCATTCTACTGGACAGAACTGTCTGCACGCGGCATAGTTGTTGTTCCGATCGGCCCTTCTGTCCAACTGGGAACGGAACGACGTGGTCAAGCAGATGACCGTAACACAATCCAAGCCTGCGTCGACCAACGGTGTTGCCGCGCTCGACCGTGCGATCGCCATCCTCGATGCTTTCGCTACCGCCGACCGGTCGCTCAGCCTGGCCGAAATCGCGGCGCGGACCGGCCTCTACAAGAGCACGATCCTGAGGCTGGCGAACTCATTATTGCGCGGGCAGCTGCTGGAGCGTCTCGACGACGGCCGCTACCGTGTCGGCCCTGCCACCTTCCGGCTGGGTGCCCTATACCAGCGTTCGGTCGTGGCGATCGACATCCTGCTGCCGATCATGCGCGATCTGGCCGAGCGAAGCTGGGAAAGCGTCGCTTTCTATGTCCGCTCGGGCGACGTGCGCACCTGCCTCTATCGTGTCGAGTCCAAGCATCCCATCCGCTACACCATACGGGAAGGCGACGTGCTGCCGTTGCTGGCCGGTACGGGCGGCCGCGTGCTTGCGGCGTTTTCCGGTCAGCAGGGCGAGCCTTACGAGACGATCCGCAAAACCTACCATTGTTTGTCGGTCGGCGATCGCGACCCCGAGACAGCGGGCGTTTCGGCACCAGTGTTCGGGCCGGGGCACACCTTGCTCGGTGCGTTGACGCTGTCAGGCCCGAGCACGCGCGTCGACGCGGCCTTTCTGCAGCGCATGAAAAATCCGCTGATCGAGGCGGCCGCGCGCGCCACCCGCGCTTTCGGCGAAGACGCCTCGATGCTCGAACAGGCGGCCCTAAAAGCCAAAGCGGAAGGCCCGGTGCTGAAGCGGCAGGCCTAGAAAGCCTCGATTCGGCCCGATCGGAACCACAGGATGACAGGCCGCAACCCTCAAGGCTGCCGTTCCAGCAGGATCGTCGCATCGTCGTGATAGGTGGTCCGCAACACTTCGCTGTAGCCGCATTTGGCCGCGACGCTCAGCGAAGCGGTGTTTTCCGGATCGATGATGCAGACAGTCCTTGCGCGCCCGAATGCCTCGTCGCCCCAGGCGAGAACCCGTCCGACGACTTCGCTTGCGAAGCCTTGGCCATGGGCGCTCGGGACCAGCGCCCAACCGGCTTCCGGAACGCCTTCGATCGACGGCACGATGTTGCGCTTCAAATCGTGAAAGCCGGCTTCGCCGATGAAGCGGCCGGTCGCCTTGTCCTCGATCGCCCAAAAGCCATAGCCCAGCAGCGACCACAGGCCGGCATGACGCAGGAAGCGCATCCAGCTTTCCTCCCGCGTGCGCGGCTTGCCGCCGATGAAGCGTGTGACGGCCGGATCGGCCCACATGGCGACATAGGCGTCGAAATCATCGAGCTGGTGTGGCCGCAGCACGGTGCGCGGCGTTTCAATGACGGGAGCGACAAGCGCCTGTGGATTGATCATGTGTCGTGCCTCGGTTGCGTAAGTTTGCCTGTGCTTAGTAGCCTGCCCTTGGATTTGACCCGGGGGTGCTCGGCGGTTTTGGGGGACAGCGATATGCGACAGAGATCCAAATCGCCTGCACCAGACAAGAGCCAAAGCCTGTGCAGATCATCTTCCAGCCCAATGTGAATCCTGCCCGGCGGTGCTACTTTTCACCAGCAGCTGATTCAGCATCCGCTGTGCCGTCCGACGGAGGGAAAAGGGCATGGATACCACCGATCTTGCGCTTGCCATCTTTCATCATCTGCTGGTGTTTTCATTGGCGGGCATCATCGGCGCCGAATTTGTCCTGATCCGCGGCGATCTGCCCGCCGCGACGCTCCGGCGGCTTGTCGGCATCGATCGCCATTACGGCATCCTCGCCATGCTGATCATCATCGTCGGCATCGGCCGCGTCATCTACGGCCTGAAGGGCTGGGAATTCTACGTCTACAACTGGGTGTTCTGGGCAAAGATGGCGGCCTTCGTCATCGTCGGCCTGCTGTCGATCATTCCGACGGTCCGCTTTGTTTCCTGGAACAGGCAGGCCTCGGCCAACCCCGGTTTTCAAGTGCCGGCGGCGCAACTTGCATCCGTTCGAACTTATGTCCGCGCCGAAGCCTTCATCTTCCTGCTGATCCCGGTCTTCGCCGCGGCGATGGCGCGCGGCTACGGCTACTGAATTTCGCCTACGGGTTCGAGCGGCGCAATTTCGACCAGCGGCGCCGGAATATCATTCGTCTTCTCCTCGGCCTTGCAGATGTCGGCGATGACACAGACCGGACAATCCGGTTTGCGCGCCTTGCAGACGTAGCGGCCATGCAGGATCAGCCAATGATGCGCGTGGCGCATATATTCGTCCGGAATGATCCTCAACAGCCCCTGCTCGACCTGTTCCGGCGTCTTGCCGGGCGCCAGTCCCAGCCGGTTGCCGATGCGGAAGATATGCGTGTCGACCGCCATCGTGTGCTGGCCGAAGGCCATATTAAGCACGACATTGGCGGTCTTGCGCCCGACGCCCGGCAGCTTGACCAATTGATCGCGGTCGTCGGGCACGTCGCCGCCATGGTCGCGGATCAACGCTTCCGACAGCGCAATGACGTTCTTGGCCTTGTTGCGCCAAAGCCCGACGGTGCGGATATAGTCGCCGACCTTGGCCTCGCCGAGCGCCAGCATCTTTTGCGGGGTGTCGGCGACCTTGAACAGCGCCCGCGTTGCTTTGTTGACGCCGACATCGGTCGCCTGTGCCGAAATCACCACAGCCACCAGCAGCGTGAAGGCGTTGATGTGTTCGAGCTCGCCCTTCGGCTCGGGCCGCTGAACGGAAAAGCGTCGGAAAATCTCGTGCACCTCGGCCGGGCTGTAGCGCGAATGGGACCGCACCGGCCGGGCACGCGGCTTGGCGTTCGAGCCGTCGCGTCGGCCGGGGGGCGATTCATTTTCGGGTGTAGAGGAATTTTTGGGCTTGGGGCTCGTCATCCCCTTCCTATAATATCCCGTCATGAGCGACACAAACGCCTCATTTCAGGCCGACGAGCCATTCTTCCAGGCGTTGCTGATACCGCATCGGTCGCTGGGCAAAACCGGCTTTGCCATCCTGATGGGCGCTCTGCTGTTCGGCTCGTTGGTGACCGGAGCGTTTTTCCTGTCGCGCGGCGCCTGGCCGGTGTTCGGCTTCCTCGGTTTCGACGTGATTGCCGTCTACATCGCCTTTCGCGCCAATTATCGTGCCGCCCGCGCCCGCGAGGAAGTGTCGGTCTCGCGCACCAGCCTCGACATCCGCAAGACCGCACCGTCAGGCAAATCGGAAGCGCATCGCTTCAATCCGTTCTGGGCGCGTTTTTCGGTCGCCCGCCACGCCGAGATCGGCATCACCAGGATGGCGGTGGAAGCACAAGGCCAGAATGTGCCGATCGGCGGCTTCCTCAATCCCGACGACCGCGAGAGCTTTGCGTCAGCTTTTTCGCGCGCCCTGGCGACCGCCAAAGCGCGCTAGGTTTAGATGACTGGCCGCTTCCAGCCGCCAGCGTAGATAAGCCAAAAAATCAGACCAGCCACCGCGCCCAAGGTCGCGGTAGACAGCACGTCCGATGCCAGCTCCCAATACCCACATAAAGTGCGCGTGCCATTCGCTATGATTCGGCACCCTGTTATCCAGAAGTTGGTCGTCTCATTTTTGGGCAAGAATTCCGGAAAAATATTGAACCACGCTCCTATCGCGGCAGCGAACCCTATCGTTACCCACGTCGAGAAAATTCTAAGCCATCTCAGAAGAATGTAGAGTGGGACCCCAAACAGTATTGCAAAAGACCATGCAAAAATGGTTGCGATCTCAATACCGCCAAAAATTGGCCCGCTAAAACAAGACTTTCACTCAACTCATTGTGAAAAACGACGATGTACAATTCTCGAAGAATCTCGACTGCCACCGCTATTGGAGGGCCAGAAAAAAGGCCGCTGCTGCCCGTGCATCTTGCTTCATTTCTATAGATCCATCTTTCCGACAATTCGCATTAAGTTCCTTATCGAGCAACGAGGCGCGAAGCGCAGAGGGGAAGTTATTTCAGAATCGATACCGCAACATCCTGCCGATCTTGCGCAGCGGCGGAATATAGCTCCAAAGCCGGATGAGCAGCCTCGCGACCCAGCTCATACGGGCGGCGTGTTCCGGCCGGTAGGCCGAAAGGTCCTCGACCAGTTGCAGGCCGGGCACCTTTTGCTCCAGTTCGTGCGGATCCTCGATGCTCCAATGGACCTCGGCGCCAGTCGCGCGGAAGGATCGATTGAGGCGAATGATCTTCAAGCCAAAGCGGCTATAGGCGTCGAAAACCAATTCGCCGCTCGAAAGATGCGACACAAGCCGCGAAAACAGTCTTGGACCCTCGTCAGCGGCAAGGTAGGGAGTGAGCCCTTCCGCCACGACCATGGCCGGACGATCGCCAGGCACTTCGTCCAGCCAGCCAGGCTCGGTGACTGACGACGCGATCAGGCGGTAATGGTCGCGCGGCGGATAGAGTTTGCGCCTGAGCTCGATGACTTCGGGATAGTCGATATCGAACCAATCCACGCGGGATGGTGGATCGATGCGGAATATCCGCGTGTCGAGCCCGCAGCCGAGATGCAGCACGATCGCTTCGGGATTCCTGGCCAGAAAGGCCGAAACCCAGTCATCCAGCGTCTTGGCCCTGATCGCCAAGCCGACGCCGAGATTGTCGTCGACCTTCAGCCGCGAGAAATCATAGTCGATGCGGCGAACCGCCTCGTCCGCAAAATGATCTTTCAGCAGCGATTGAGGCAACCGGCTCTCCAGTGCCTTGCCATAAATGGTAATCAGCAGCGTCTCCTTCTCCTTGGTGAGATGCACCTTCTCGCCAGCCATCGTCGGCTCCTTCCTCGAAGCCAGATCTATCTGGGTGCACATGACGAGAAGGCAAGTTTCGGGTGGTGATCGCAGCCGCGAAGGACGATATTCACGGTCAAGGAGATAGTCCGATGAACGCACAGACAGCTATTCTGAAGAAAGACATCACACCCGAAGGCGGTGACTACGAAGTTGTTCGGCGCGCGATCGAGAAGATCAGCCTTGATTACCGTGACCAGCCGTCGCTCGAAATACTGGCCGAGGAAGTCGGCGAGACGCCGACCGGCCTGCAGAAGCTCTTCACACGCTGGGCCGGCCTGTCGCCCAAGGCCTTCCTCCAGGCGGTCACGCTCGACCATGCACGCAAACTGCTCGATTCCGGCATGCCGCTGCTCGAGGCTTCTTTCGAGGTCGGCATGTCAGGCCCCGGCCGGTTGCACGACCTTTTCGTCACCCATGAGGCGATGTCGCCGGGCGACTACAAGACGCGCGGCGCCGGACTGACGATCCGCTACGGCTATCATATCTCGCCCTTCGGCATCGCCCTGATCATGGTCACCGACCGCGGCCTTGCCGGCCTCGCCTTCAGCGATGCCGGCGGCGAGCGCGGGGCCTTTGCCGACATGTCCGGCCGCTGGCCGAACGCAAACTATGTCGAGGACATGGCCGCGACGGCGCCCTATGCCGCGCGCATCTTCGATCCGGCGCTGTGGCGCGCCGACCAGCCGCTGCGCGTCGTCATGATCGGCACCGACTTCCAGGTCCGCGTCTGGGAGGCCCTGCTGCGCATCCCGATGGGCAAGGCCTGCACCTATTCCTCGATCGCCGCCGGCATCGGCGCGCCGAGCGCCAGCCGAGCGGTGGGGGCCGCGGTCGGCGCCAATCCGATGTCCTTCGTGGTGCCGTGTCACCGGGCTCTCGGCAAGTCTGGCGCGCTCACCGGTTACCACTGGGGCCTGACCCGCAAACGCGCCATCCTTGGCTGGGAAGCGGGACAAGTCGGATCTTGATGAAACGCCCATAGATTCGGGCCAGCAGCGCGCGGGTTCATCTCGCGCGGTCTGGCAAGCGGCGACCTTACGGAGTAGCTTCCCGCGCAATTAGAGCGACGTGCGTCCATTCGGACGCACAGAGTGCGCTCTAACACTTTAATTCTACCCATCGTGTTTTCCGAAAATCGATTCCGATTTTCGAAAAACACGAAGCGTCAGCAGGGAGGCACCACTTGATCATCGTTATCGGCTCGATCAACCTTGACCTTATCGCCAATGTCGACCGCTTGCCCGCACCGGGCGAGACGGTTCGCGGCTCCGGATTTACCACCGCACCCGGCGGCAAGGGCGCCAACCAGGCCCTGGCCGCCGCGCGCGCCGGTGCCAAGGTGCGCATGGTCGGCGCGGTCGGCAAGGACAATTTCGCAACTGAAGCGCTGGCGCTGCTGCGGGACGGCAAGATCGACCTGTCCGGTGTCGGCGAAACCTTCGCCTCGACCGGCACGGCATTGATCATGGTCGCCGACGACGGCGAGAACGTCATTGCCGTGGTGCCGGGCGCCAATGATTCGGTCGTGACAGGCGACCTCTCCAGGGCTTTCATGAAAAAGGGCGATGTCGTGCTCCTGCAGCAGGAGGTCCCGCTGCAGACTGTCGATGCAGCACTGGACGCGGCCCGGGCGGCAGGCGCGGTCACCGTGCTCAACACGGCACCATTCCGCGGCGAGGCGGCCGCCTTCCTCGGCAAGGCCGACTATGTCGTCGCCAACGAGACCGAATTCGACCTCTATGGTGAGGCGCTGTCGCTGAGCGGCCGTGATCGCCCGGCGCGGATGCGCGATTACGCCGGGAAGACCGGCCGCTCAATTGTCGTCACGCTCGGCGGTGACGGCGTTCTGGCTGCGACGCCAGCCGATCTTCTGATGGTTCCGGCGCTGAAGATCACCCCTGCCGACACGGTCGGCGCCGGCGACACGTTTTGCGGCTATTTCGCCGCCGGGCTGTCATCCGGCCTGCCGCTCGATCAGGCGCTCGCCCGTGCAGCAGCCGCTGGTTCGCTCGCTTGCCTGAAGCCCGGCGCCCAGCCGGCGATCCCGCTGGCGAAGGAAGTCGACGCTGCGCTTCAAAAATCCGCCAGCTAGGTGAGAGCCATGCGTCCGGCCACAAAACACCCCGTGCCGCCTGCCGGCGATATCTGCCGTCTGTCCGCCGTGGACCTTGCCGACGCGATCAGGCGCCGTCAGCTGTCCGCGCGCGAGGTGGTGACGGCATTCCTCGACCGGATCGACGCCGTGAACCCGCTGGTCAATGCCATCGTCTCACTACGCGACCGTGCCGACATCTTGCGCGAGGCTGACAAGGCAGACGCCCATCTGGCGCATGCAGGGCATGCCGGACCGCTGTTCGGCCTGCCGATCGCCATCAAGGATCTCGCGCAGACCAAGGGCCTCAGGACCAGCTTCGGCTCGCCGATCTTCGCCGATTTCGTGCCGCAGGAAGACGATTTCTTCGTGGAGCGCATCCGCAAGGCCGGCGCCATCATCATCGGCAAAACCAACGTTCCCGAATTCGGGCTTGGCTCCAATACCTACAACACCGTGTTCGGCCCGACGCTCAATGCTTTCGACGCGGCCTTGACCGCCGGCGGTTCGAGCGGCGGCGCGGCGGTCGCGCTGGCGCTCGACATGCTGCCTGTCGCCGATGGCAGCGACTTTGGCGGCTCGCTGCGCAACCCAGCCGCCTACAACAATGTCTATGGCTTCCGTCCGTCGCAGGGACTTGTCCCGGCCGGTCCCGAACTTGACGTCTTTCACACACAGATGGGCGTCGAAGGACCGATGGGCCGCAGCGTGCGCGACATGGCGCTGCTGCTCGACGAGCAGGCCGGCTACGACCCTCGCGCGCCGCTCTCACATCACAAGCAGGGCTGCTTCCTACAGGGACTGCAAACGGCAGCCGCCGGCGGCCGCATCGCCTGGTTCGGCGATCTCGGTGGTCATCTGCCGGTCGAACCTGGCATCCTTGATCTTTGCAGGGCCGCTCTCGGCCGGTTCGCCGACGTATCCTTTCAGACCGAGGCGCTGGTGCCGGATTTCGACTACGAAGCGCTGTGGCAGGCCTTTGTGACGCTGCGCCAGGCAAGCAGCGGTTGTGCGCTCAAGGCGCATTACGACGATCCCTTCAAACGCAGTCTTCTGAAGCCGGAGGCCGTGTGGGAGGTGGAACATGCGCTGCAGCTCACGGCGCCGCAAATCCACGCCGCCACGGTGAGGCGCTCGTCCTGGCACAAAACCCTGCTGTCGCTCTTCGACCGCTTCGACCTCGTCGCACTGCCGACTGCGCAGGTCTTCCCCTTCGAGTTCGCCACCCACTGGCCGACGCAAGTGGCCGGGCGTGCCATGGACAGCTATCACCGCTGGATGCAGGTTTCAGCGTTCGCCACGCTGGGCGGCTGCCCGGCGGTCAACGTACCGGCGGGCTTCGATGCCAGAGGCAGGCCGATGGGCATGCAACTGATCGGGCGGCCGCGCGGCGACATGGCCGTGTTGAGAGCAGCGGCAGCCTACGAGACGACGCTGCCGTGGCAGGCCGGAGCCTAAGTCCAGGTCAAGGCCGCCAGCGACGTATCCTGCCGGCTTGCACCGGCGTTGCCGTCATGCATTGATCACGATCGGCCGCGTCGCAAGCCGCATATTGTCGAGGAAAAACCATGTCGCTGGAACTCTACGCTACCTATGTCGTTGCCTGTATTGTCATTGTCCTGGTGCCTGGACCGACCGTCACGCTGATCATCGCCAACAGCATCCGCCATGGCTCCCGCGCCGGTCTCGCCAATGTCGCCGGCACGCAGGCCGGGCTGGCCATCATGATTGCCATTGTCGGCATCGGGCTGACCTCGCTGATCGCGGGAATGGGCCATTGGTTCGAATGGGTCAGGCTGATCGGCGCTGCCTATCTGATCTGGATGGGTGTGCAGATGTTCCGCTCCAAGGGCAAGCTGAACGCCGACGGATCGGCGAAGACACCGCGCGGCGGCTTTTTTCTGCAGGGCCTGCTGGTGGCGATCAGCAATCCCAAGACGCTGGTGTTTTTCGGCGCCTTCTTTCCGCAGTTCATCGCCCCTGAAGGCAACTACGCGTTGCAGATCGGCGTCATGGGTCTCACCGCCCTGATCTTCGCCGCCGTGTCGGATTCGACCTTCGCGCTCGCCGCCGGCCGCGCCGGACGCCTGCTCTCGGCCGGCCGCATCAAGCTCATGTCCAGAATCAGCGGCAGTTTCCTGATCGGCGGCGGTCTGTGGCTGGCGTTTTCAAAGGCGAAGTGAGCGGCACCTTTCCTTCCCCCCCTTGTGGGCCCACAAGGGGAGAAGGAAGGAGCCCTAAAGCCGCCCCAGCCTTTCCAGCAGCAGTGCGAAAAACGCATCATGGTCGATGTCGCGCATCACCATGGCGTTGTTCGGTCGCTTGGTCACGCCCCACCAGTCGATCACGGTCATGCCCATGGTGAGCTCCGAGGCGGTTTCCACGGTGACGTTGCAGTTGCGGCCCCTGAATAGCTCCGGCTTCAACAGATAGGCGATGACGCAAGGGTCGTGCAGTGGACCGCCATCGGTGCCGTATTTCTCCTCGTCGAAGCGCTCGAAGAATTCCAGCATCTCCGTCGTAGCCGTGCCGACCCTGGTGCCGAGCTTGCGGAAGGCCTGGGTTCGCTTGGCAGTGGTCAGCGCCTTGTGGGTGACGTCGAGCGGCATCATGACGATCGGGATGCCGGATTTGAACACGACGTCGGCGGCATGTGGATCGACATAGATGTTGAATTCGGCGGTCGGCGTGACGTTGCCGCCTTCGAAGAAGCCGCCGCCCATCAGCACGATTTCCTTGATGCGCGGCGCGATCTTCGGCTCGCGGATAAGCGCCAGCGCAACGTTGGTGAGCGGTCCGAGCGCGCAGAGCGTAATCGTGCCGCTCTCTTCCTTCATCAGTGTCTCGACGATGAAATCCACCGCATACTGGTCCTGCAGCTTCATTGTCGGTTCGGGCAATTGCGGTCCGTTGAGACCGGTCTCGCCATGCACCTCCTCGGCGGTAACCAGTTCGCGCGCCAGCGGCCGGATGGCGCCGGCATAGACCTTGATGTCAGACCTGCCGGCCAGTTCGCAGATCTTGCGTGCATTCTTTTCGGTGAGCCTCAGCGGCACGTTGCCGGCGACGGCAGTTATGCCGACGATCTCCAGCTCGGCGCTGCCGAGCGCCAGCAATATGGCGACGGCATCATCCTGGCCGGGATCCGTGTCGATGATGATCTTGCGGGATAGGGGCATTTCAATTCCTTGTTTGGGGAGTCTTTTTGGGCGGGGCTTTTGACGGCTTGAACTTGACCGCGGGGCGGACCATATCAAGACCATCGGGAAAAATGCCATCTGGGTTTTTCCACTTTATGTCGCTCTTGAGAGGACAATGTAACATGAGCCGAATGACGCCTTTTTCCAGCCCGCTTCTCCTGGGTTTCGACGCCATGGAAAAGACCCTGGAGCGTCTGGCGAAGTCGGGTGATAGCTACCCTCCCTATAACATCGAGCGCCTCAGCGGTGCCGACGGCAAGGCCGAAAGGTTGCGTATCACGCTCGCTGTCGCCGGTTTCGCCGACAACGATCTAGATGTGACCACGGAGGAGAACCAGTTGGTCGTGCGCGGCCGCCAGAACGACGATACCGAGCGCGAATTTCTTCATCGCGGCATTGCCGCGCGCCAGTTCCAGCGCTGTTTCGTGCTGGCCGACGGCATGCGGGTGATCACCGCGGAGCTGAAGAACGGGCTTTTGTCGATCGATCTCGATCGGCCCGAGTCCGAACGGCTGGTACGGAAAATAAACATATCGGTGAAAGACTGATCCTTACCGGAAAATCGGAATCGATTTTCCGAAAGTACGATGCAGCAAATTGAAGTGTTAGAGCGTCCTTTGTGTGTCCAATTGGACACACGGCGCTCTAATGGCTCTCATGCGAGGCGGCCTGAGCGGAGTCCTCGCGACAAGGAGGCTTAAATGACTAGAACTGACGAAAATCTTATCATGACCAGCGGCGAATTCGCCCATCTCGGCGAAGGTTCGGTCGCCTATCTCAGGAAAGTGTCGAGCGACGATCTGCGCGGCCGTTTCCCGGGCCTCGGCGAAATCGCGCCCGGCCTTGAACTGTGGGCCCTGTTTGCCGCCAATGGCCAGCCGATCCTGCTTTCGGACGCTCGCGACCGGGCGCTGGCTGGCGCCCTGGAAAACGACCTGATCGCCGTCGCCATCCACTAACAATAGGCGCAGCGATCTGGTTGGAAACGGACAGGGCCGCTCACGGCGGCCCTTCAACGGATCCAATCAAAAACTCAGGCCGCGTGTGAGGCTTGCGTGTCCGACAAAAGCGCGTGGATCGCTGCGGCGTCGCGGGTGCCCCTGATCTTGGCCACCGTGTCGGCGTCGCGCAGCACCCGCGCGATGCGCGACAGCGCCTTGAGGTGGTCGGCGCCGGCGCCTTCGGGCGCCAAAAGCAGGAACACCAGATCGACCGGCTGGTCGTCCAGCGCCTCGAAATCGACCGGCGTCTCCAACCGGGCGAAAACCCCGGCGATCCGCTTGACCCCGGCCAGCTTGCCATGCGGAATGGCAATGCCGTTGCCGACACCGGTCGAGCCCAGCCGTTCCCGCTGCAGGATGGTGTCGAACACCTCCCGTTCCGGAATGCCGGAAATCGCTGCCGCCCTTTCGGACAGCATTTGCAGCAGTTGTTTCTTGGAGTTCGCCTTCAACGCCGGCAAGATTGCCGGAACGTTGATAAGATCGCTCAGATCCATACTTGAAATCCCTTGTTCGCCTGCCGTCGCCAGCCCTCACTCTCGCGTGCGGCTGGTTCCTTATCCCAGTGCGGCCTTGGTCGTCATCCCTGCGCGACCTTGGTCGTAGACGGGTCGATCCAGCCGATATTTCCGTCCGGCCGGCGATAGACGATATTGAGATGCTCGTTTCCGGCGTTGCGGAAGACGAGAACCGGGCTGTCCTTGGTGTCGAGCTCGATCACGGCTGACGCCACCGACATGGTCCGCAGCGTCATGGTTGATTCGGCGACGATGGCTGGCGCGAAATTCTCCGGTATTTCCTCATCGTCATCGGCAAGCGGCGCCATCACCGTATAGGCGATGTCGGTGAGTTCGCCATTGGCATTGCCTGAATTATGTGACTTCAGCCGACGCTTGTAGCGCCGAAGGCGGGTTTCGAGGCGATCCGCCGCGGCCTCGAAAGCGAGCGTCGGGTCCTGGGCTTCACCGGTCGCCTGCAGCGAAGCGCCGGAATCCAGCCGGATCATGCAATCGGCCGTGTAGCGCGACCCCGATTTGACGACTACAATTTGCCCTGAAAAGCCCCGATCGAAATATTTCCCGATCACTTCTCCGACACGGTCGTTGATGCGCGTACGGAACGCATCGCCGACATCCATGTGTTTTCCTGATATGCGCAGTGTCATCTGAAAACTGACCTTCCTTGCTCAGGCTTCAAACTGTCCCGAGTTTATACCCGTGGTCTGTGCGCACAAGCTTTGCGGCGTCACTTGCGCCGATTTTAAATCCGAACTTTCCGGTTGATCACAAGCCGCCTTCTTTGACCGTCCCGTGGCCAACGTCGTGACGGACCATCCGCATGCGGGCAGTAGCCCGTCCCATGCGGGCGGGCTTCTAGCCACTTCATTGCGGCTTGTCAATGAAGCGCGAAAGCTGTGGAAATTCCGTCGGGGATCAACGTCCGGCGCTGGCCAAAGCGCGTTTTTCACGCCGCCGCTGCACCGACGAGGGAATATTCATGCCCTCCCGATACTTGGCGACCGTGCGCCTGGCGATATCGACGCCACTTTCCCGCAACATATCCACAATCGCGTCGTCGGAAAGCACGTCGGCCGGTTTCTCCTCGTCGATCAACTGCTTGATGCGGTCGCGCACCGCTTCAGACGAATGCGCATCGCCGCCACCCGACGAAGCGATCGAGGCGGTGAAGAAATAGCGCAGTTCGAACACGCCGCGCGGCGTCAGCATGTATTTGTTGGCGGTGACCCGGCTGACGGTCGATTCGTGCATGCCGATGGCGTCGGCCACCGTGCGCAGGTTGAGCGGCTTCAGGTGACGCACGCCATGGACGAGGAAGGCGTCCTGCTGGCGCACGATTTCTGAGGCAACTTTAAGGATGGTCTTCGCCCGCTGGTCGAGACTGCGCGTCAGCCAGTTGGCGTTTTGCAGGCATTCCGCCAGGAAATCCTTTTCCGTCTGGTTTTTCGCATGCGGTGAAACCTGGGCAAAATAGATATGGTCGACCAGCACGCGCGGCAGCGTTTCGGCATTGAGTTCGATCACCCAACTCCCGTCATTGGCCGCCCGCACTTCGACATCAGCGACGATCGCATCGCTGGCACCGCCCGAAAACGCCATCCCCGGGCGCGGATCGAGCGCACGTATCTCGGCCAGCATGTCGAGCAGATCCTCCTCGTCGACCCCACAGATCCGTTTCAGCGTCTGGAAATCGCGCCGCGCCAGGAGCTCGAGATTGGCGATCAAAGCCTTCATCGCCGGGTCGAGCCGGTCGCGGACGGCAAGCTGCAGCGACAGGCATTCGGCGAGGTCGCGGGCAAAGATGCCGGCGGGCTCGAATGTCTGGCAGACCTCGAGTGCATTCGTCACCGCCGCTCTGTCGGTGCCGAGACGAGCGGCGATCTCAGCCATGTCGGCGCGCATGTAGCCGGCCTCATCGAGGCCATCGGCCAGTTCGCTGGCGATCAGGCGTGCTGCCGGGTCGGCGAAAGCAAGCGCGACCTGTTCGCCGACATGCTCGCGCAGCGTGATGGCGGCGGCCGCCATGTCTCCGACCTCGAAGCCGTCCGACGAGGACGCGGAACCGTTGCCGGAGGCCGATTTCCATTGGGCCGTCAGGTCGGGACCGAGCCGCTCGCTGGTGCCGGGGTCGTCGGGAAACAGGTTTTCCAGCGAAGTATCGAGCTTTTCCGAGATCGCCTCGGCGCTCCACGCCGTTTCCTTCTCGAACCAGTCGCCGCCGGTGGCCGTTTCCGGCGCGGCATCGATCTTCTGCGCCTGATCGCTGACGGCATCGTCCTGCGGCTCGGCGCGATCGAGTAGAGGATTGCGCTCGATCTCGTCGTCTATGAAGCGTTCCAGCTCGACGTGGGTGAACTGCAGCAGCCGGATCGACTGCATGAGTTGCGGCGTCATCACCAGCGACTGGGACTGTCGTAGCTGTAGTTTTGCCGCCAACGCCATGGTTCGGTTTCAAACGCCCTGTCTACGCATCCGGACTGCCGGAAGGAGTTGGGCATAGAAACTGGCCCGGCTTTTGCTTGTCAAGGCGACAGCGATCAAAACTCGCCTGTCGGTGCGTTATTTGGAGGAGAAATCGGAGAAAAAGGCTCGTCTCGCGCCAAAAATCGCGCTTGGAGGGGAATTTTCCCGCTTAGAGTGTAAATCCCTCACCGAGATAAAGCCGCCGCACATCCGGGTTTGCGACCACTTCATCGGCCCGGCCATGGGTCAGCACCTGGCCGGCATGGATGATGTAGGCGCGGTCGATCAGGCCGAGCGTCTCGCGGACATTATGATCGGTGATGAGCACGCCGATGCCCCGCGCCGTCAGATGGCGCACGAGTTGCTGGATATCGGCGACGGCGATCGGATCGATGCCGGCGAAAGGTTCGTCGAGCAGCATATATGCGGGGCGGGTCGCCAGTGCGCGCGCGATTTCAAGGCGGCGCCGCTCGCCGCCGGAAAGCGACAGCGACGGGGCCTTGCGCAAATGGCTGATGTGAAACTCCTCGAGCAGTTCGTCGAGACTGCGTTCGCGCTCCTTGCGGCTCTTTTCGACCACTTCGAGCACGGCACGGATGTTTTGCTCGACGCTCAAGCCGCGAAAGATCGACGCTTCCTGCGGAAGGTAGCCGATGCCGAGGCGGGCGCGGCGGTACATCGGCATCGAGGTGACATCGAAGCCGTCGATTTCGATTGTGCCTTCATCGACCGGCACAAGGCCTGTGACCATGTAGAAGCAGGTCGTCTTGCCGGCGCCGTTGGGACCGAGCAGCCCGACCGCCTCACCGGCACGCACGCCGATCGTCACGCCGCTGACGACTTTGCGGCCCTTGTAGCTCTTGGTCAGGCCCTTGGCGATCAAGGTTCCCTTGAACTTTACCTGGTCGACGCTGACCGTGGCCGGTGCCGCAAGTTTGCTGGCGGCGCGTCCTGGGAGACGCGCCATCAGCGATGCTACGTCGACCATCAGGGGTTCGCCGCTCCCGACTTCGCCGGCGGCGTGATCGACATCATGACGCGGCCCCCGCAGGCGTCGACCTGGGCCAGGCCGCTCTTCATCTGCACGGTGAGCTTGCAGCCGACCAGTACATTGTCACCTTGCGAAAGCACGACCTTGCTGCCTGAAAGCACCAGCACTTCCGTCTTCATGTCGAAGGTGCCGCTGTCGCCGGTGGCGACCTGGTCGTCCGATTTGATATAGACCTTGTTGGCCACCTCCAGACGGTCGATGTTGGCCGAGCCGGTCATCGCGGCACCTGCGTCCTGCGCTTCCTTGGCGTCAGCGTCGGCGTCCTTGACGTAATAGACCGTCATCTTGCCGGCCTTGAGCAAAGTCGGCCCCTGGACGACGCTCACATTTCCTGTGAACACGGCGACGCTTTCCGCCTGGCGGACCTCGAGCTTATCGCTTTCGATCTGGATGGGCTTGTCGCCGGACAGTTTGAGGCCCGACAACTGGCTGGTGGCCTTGGACTGCGCCAGAGCCGGCGTCGTCCCCAAGCTCAGCCCCAAAGCCAGCCCAAGGGCCGGCAACGCCGAAGCTGCTGCCCCGAGCCGTGTCGAACTACTGAACCGCATTGGATTCTCCGCTCATTGCCTCTGCCGCTTTCAAGCTGGCGGGATCGATGTTGACACGCACTCTGTTCTCGAAAACCACGATCTTGCCGTTGTCCTGGATCGACATCGAATCTGCGGTGATCCGCGACCCGCCGCGGCTGACGTCGACCGGGTCGTTCGTCTTCATAGTGCCTTTGCCCATATCGAGAAAGACCGATTTGAACTTTGCCGCCAAGCCATCGGTGGTGGTTATGGTGACATCGCTGGTCAGGCTCATCGTGTTGCCGTCACGATTGTAGGTGCCGTGCGAGGCATTGATGGCCGCCACATTGTCAGTCGATATCGGCAGCTTGGCGTCGATGCCCTCCAGATTGATGATGCCTTGCTTGGTCACGTCCTGTAGGGCGCGCAAGGCCGTCATGGAATAGGGCAGTTTCTGCTTGGTGAACCCGTTGAGCTTGGGGTTGGCCATCACCAGCTTGCCATTGGCGAAGGCGCTGCCGTCGGCCTGGACCTGGATTGAGCCAGGCGCCGCGAGATAGGTATAGATCGGGAAGGCGACCGCGATCGCGGCAGCGGCCAGCGGCACCGCCAGCTTCAAGATCCGCACGCGGCGCGAATGGCGCTGGGCAATGCCGAAGGCGTCGACCCGCGCCGGGCCTACGTCCGGGGGAGCCAACTCCGTCTCGGTGTTGGTCGGTTCGATCGGTCGCGCTAACATAACTGCTTTCTTTTAAACCCCTGCCGCCAAGCACCCCTATAGGTGGGATGCCGGCGCCCTCAAGCAAGCACAAGCGGAGGAAAACCGCAAAAGTGTGACGGTTGCAGTTGTACAAACGAAAATGAAACCGGCACGACTTGCATCTCATACCAGATACAGGCGCACAGCGTTAGGGGCCTGTGGATTGGTCTTGATGTCTCTTGAAACGCCGGCTCGCGAACGTCGAAACCCTGTCTTTGGCGCAAGCTCGTCAGGAATCGGTAGCCGGGCGCGGATGGTTGCTTTAAAAGCATCTGCTTCCACCGACTATGAGGCTGACCATGGCACTGAGAGCCGACGACCTGATCGACCGCCGCCGCTTGCGCCGCAAGCTGACATTCTGGCGCGTTGCAGCGCTTGTTGTCGCGGCAGTCGGGCTGATTGCCTTTTCGAGCTGGATTTACGGTGACGACTTCACTGGCACGGCGGTCGACCATATCGCCAAGGTCAAGATCGAGGGCACCATTACCGAAGACGAAGACCTGATCAAACAACTGGACACCATCCGTCAATCATCGAGGGTGAAAGCTGTGATCCTGTCGATCGATTCACCGGGCGGCACCACCGTCGGGGGCGAATCGATCTACGAAGCAGTGCGCAAGCTGGCCACCGAGAAGCCGGTGGTGGCCGAGGTCGGCACGCTGGCCGCATCGGCGGGCTATATGATCGCCACCGCTGCCGATCATATCGTCGCGCGCAAATCGTCGATCGTCGGCTCGATAGGCGTGCTGATCCAGTATCCGGACGTCAGCGGCCTTATGGACAAGCTCGGCATCAAGCTCGAGGAAGTGAAATCCTCGCCGTTGAAAGCCTCGCCATCGCCTTTCAAGCCGACCAATGACGACGAGCGCACCATGGTCCGCAAGCTGATCCTGGACAGCTACGACTGGTTCGTCGGCGTCGTCGCCGAACGACGCAACATGACCAAGCCGGAGGCGCTGGCCCTGGCCGACGGTTCGATCTTCACCGGCCGGCAGGCTGTTGCCAACAAATTGGTCGACGCGGTCGGCGGCGAGACCGAAGCGATCGACTGGCTCGCGACCAAGGGCGTCGACGCCAAGCTCAAGGTGGTGGAGTGGAAGGACGCGGAAAGCGGCGGCTTCCTGTTCTCGAAAGCGACGGCGCGAACCATCGGCAGTGCGCTCGGCCTGCCCGACTATGGCGGCGAGATCATTCACGAACTTGGTGCCGACCGCTTGTTTCTTGACGGTCTCGTTTCCGTCTGGCACCCTTGAGACGAGTGAAAAAAGCAAATAAAATCATCCTCATAATTTTGACCGCAGTGTTTTCACGGGGAGCCTTCTCATGATCAAATCCGAACTTGTGCAGATCATCGCCACACGCAACCCGCACCTTTTTCTGCGCGACGTCGAAAACATCGTCGGCGCGATTTTCGACGAGATCACCGACGCGCTTGCCGAAGGCAACCGGGTCGAGCTGCGCGGTTTCGGTGCTTTCTCGGTGAAAAACCGCCCCGCCCGCACCGGCCGCAACCCGCGCACCGGCGAATCCGTCGAGGTCGAGGAGAAATGGGTGCCGTTCTTCAAGACCGGCAAGGAATTGCGTGAAAGGCTGAACGGCGGCAAATAGGCGTCGCGCGAGCTCGTGCGCCATGCCGGCCTTTTTCAGTAGGGCGCGGCCCGCGGCCGGGCCCGTCTTCGACAGGAAATTCCATGTTCAATCGTTTCATGCTCGTCGTGGTCTTCGTGCCGCTGGCCGTCATCCTGATTGCGCTGGCGGTCGCCAATCGCGATCCGGTTGCCTTCACCCTGGATCCGTTCAACCCCGGCAATCCGGCGCTGACGCTGACGCTGCCGCTTTTCATCTTCCTGTTCCTGGCTCTCGCCATCGGCATGGTGGTCGGCAGCCTGGCGACCTGGATCAAGCAGGGCCGCTATCGCAGGCTGGCGCGCCAGCGCGGCGTCGAGGCCGAGAACCTGCGCCAAGCGGTCAGCCGTGCGCCGGCTGCGCCACAAGGCCCGGCCTTGCCGAAGCCGACGAACTGAGCCAACACAGCGCCGCACGTCCTTTGGGACGCACATAGGACGCCGTACCATTTTGATTACGCATGATCTTTTCCGAAAATCGGTTCCGATTTCCGCGGTTATGCGTTAGGCGTATTTCTCTCCACGGAGTTTCCCATGCTGACCATTTCGGCGGCCGAGGTCGATCATGCGCTGACCTTTCCCGGCCTGGTCGAGACTCTGCGCGCGGCCTTTCGCGATGGCGCGATGCAACCGGTCAGGCATCACCATATGGTCGAACGGCCCGACGGCGCGGCCTCGACGCTGCTCCTGATGCCGGCCTGGACCGACTTCAATGCGGCCGGCACGTCGGCAGGCGGCCATATCGGCGTCAAGATCGTTACGGTGTCGCCCGACAACAACACCGTGGGCAAACCCGCGGTGATGGGGCTTTACCTCCTGCTCGACGGCGCGACCGGCGAGCCTGAAGCCATGATCGACGGCCAGCGGTTGACGCAGTGGCGCACGGCCTGCGCCTCGGCGCTGGCCGCCTCCTATCTGGCCCGCGAGGACGCTGAGCGGCTGCTGGTGGTCGGTGCCGGCGCGCTGTCGCCGTTCCTCGCCAAGGCGCATTCAGCGGTGCGGCCGATCACCGCCATCCGCATCTGGAACCGCACGCCGGCCAATGCAGAAAAGGTTGCGTCGGAATTGCGCGCCGAGGGCTTTGCGGCCACCGCCGCGAGCGATCTCGACGCCGAACTCGGCCAGGCCGACATCGTTTCGTCGGCGACGATCACGACCACGCCGCTGATCAAGGGCGCGCTGTTGAAGCCGGGAACCCATGTCGATCTGGTCGGCGGTTTCACGCCGACCATGCGCGAAAGCGACGACGATGCGATTGCGCGTGCCCACGTCTATGTCGACACCCGGGCCGGCGCCACCAAGGAAGCGGGCGACATCGTCCAGCCGCTGGCCTCGGGCGTGCTGGAGGCGCAAGCCATCGTCGCCGACCTGCATGAATTGGCACGCGGCCAAAAGAAAGGCCGGCAGAGCCCCGGTGAGATCACGCTTTTCAAATCGGTCGGCGCAGCCCTCGAAGACCTCGCCGCCGGCATTGCGGTGTACAAGGCGCTGAAGAGTAGGGGAGTAGGGGAGTAGGGGAGCCGTACCAATCGTGCGGCTTCGTGCTAGTCATATTTCCCCTATTCACTTACTCACTTACTCCCTTACTCCCCTGCTTCTCTGTTCCCGTTCGGACGGGAATGTCTCCGGCGTCACGCCGTTGTTCGGGCGTTATGGAGATACGCGGGTTCCTGTTGTTCTGGTCCATCTTGGCCGCAGTCGTCGCGGCGCTCAGCCTTGGACCGTCCTTCGCCCATGTCCTGGAATCGGCTCCTCGGCTGACGAAGTGGTCGCCTTCGCTCTGGCGCGAGACGACTGTCTTCAACGCCCAGTTCCAGCTGTTTGCCGTCATTGGCGCGCCACTCGACGTGGCCGCGATCGGCTGCCCGGGACTTCTCGCATGGATGCTGCGCAATGACCGTCCGGCGTTCTGGTACGCGTTGGCCGCTGCCGTGCTCTATGCGGTGTCTCTTGCGATGTGGTTTGCTCTCGTCAAGCCGGCGAACGATATTCTGGCCACCTGGGTGCCTGGACCGATTCCGGAAAATTTCGAAGCGATCCGACGGCGCTGGGAAACCGGCCATATGATCGTCGCCGCCTTCAAGGCAGTCGGTTTCGTATCGCTGGTTGCCGCCCTGCTTTGGATCAGGCGCGGCTGACCGTTTCGGAAATGTCCAGCGACCGCGTTTGTTGCACCGGTGAATGTGCTGTGGCAGAAGCGGGCCAAGTCGCCCCGGAGATGCTCTTCTTGAAACCTTTTCGCGACAAACGCCGCGACAGCCGCTCGCATCAGCTCGCAAAGGGCGGGGCGGAACAGGCGCAGCGCGGGACCGGCACAGCATCGGGCAACCGCACCGAGCCGAAAGCCGCGCCGCGCGTCCTTTCCCGCCGCGACGGCGCCCTGCCCGCCGAACACCTGCCGCTGATCCTCGAAGTGGCGCCCAACGCCGACTATGCGCTGCTCGACAGCGGCGCCGGTCAAAAGCTCGAGCAGTACGGGCCCTATCGCATCGTCCGGCCCGAAGGCCAGGCGATCTGGCAAAAAGCGTTGCCGGCCAAAGACTGGGACCGCGCCGACGCCATTTTCACCGGCGACACCGACGAGGAAGGCATCGGCCGCTGGCGGTTCCCCAAGACGCCGCTAGGCGAGACCTGGCCGATGAAGCATGACGGAATCGACTATCTCGGCCGCTTCACCTCGTTTCGCCATGTCGGCGTCTTCCCAGAGCAGGCCTCGCACTGGGACCACATGGCCGGGCTGATCGCGGCGGCGAAGCGACCGGTCAAGGTGCTGAATCTGTTCGGCTATACCGGCCTTGCCTCACTGGTGGCGGCGCGCGCCGGCGCCGAGGTCACCCATGTCGATGCGTCCAAGAAGGCGATCGGCTGGGCCAGGGAGAACCAGGAGATGGCGGGCCTGTCGCAAAAGCCGATCCGCTGGATCATCGACGACGCCATGAAATTCGCCGAGCGCGAGGAGCGCCGCGGCAGCCGCTACGACATCATCCTGTTCGATCCGCCCGCCTATGGCCGTGGCCCCAAGGGCGAGGTCTGGCAATTGTTCGAGGACCTGCCTGATCTGACCGACCTCTGCCGCTCGATCCTGACGCCGAAGCCGCTTGCTGTCGTGCTGACCGCCTATTCGATCCGCGCCTCCTTCTTCGCCATCCATGCCTTGATGCGCGACACATTTGCCGGCATGGGCGGCACGGTCGAATCCGGCGAACTGATCATCCGCGAAAAATCCGCCGGCCGGGCGCTGTCTACGTCGCTGTTCTCACGCTGGGTGGCCTGAATGAGCGAGCGGCACGCCGGTGCGCCAGGGCAGGTGAAGGAAGTGACCAGCCTCGCCAATCCGTTGATCAAGGACATCAAGGCGCTCTCCCTGAAGAAATTCCGCGACCAGCAAAACGCCTTCATGGCCGAGGGGCTGAAGCTGGTCATCGACGCGCTCGACCTCGGCTGGTCGATCCGGACGCTGGTCTTCGCCAAGGCCGGACGCGGCAACGCTGCAGTCGAAAAGGTCGCGGCGCGCACGGTTGCCGCCGGCGGCACCGTGCTCGAAGTTTCGGAAAAAGTGCTCGTCGCCATCACCCGGCGCGATAACCCGCAAATGGTGGTCGGCGTCTTTTCGCAGAAATTCCTGCCGCTGAAGGACATCCGCGCTCGAGACGGCGACGTCTGGGTGGCGCTCGACCGCGTGCGCGACCCCGGCAATCTCGGCACTGTCATCCGCACCGTCGATGCCGTTGGTGCCAAGGGCATCATCCTGGTCGGCGAGACCACCGATCCTTTTTCCGTCGAGACCGTGCGCGCCACGATGGGCTCGATCTTCGCGGTGCCGGTCGCCAAGGCGACGCCGGAAACCTTCCTTGCGTGGCGAAAAGGCTTTCCTGGCCTCGTTGCCGGCACACATCTGAAGGGTGCGGTCGATTACCGCTCGGTCGACTTTTCCAAGGGCCCGGTGCTGCTGATGATGGGCAACGAGCAGCAGGGCCTGCCCGAAAGCATGGCCGAAAGCTGTGACAGATTGCTGCGGATTCCGCAGGCCGGCCGCGCCGATTCGCTCAATCTCGCGGTGGCCACCGGCATCATGCTGTTCGAGATCCGGCGCGGCGCGCTGAAACTTGCCCCGGAGGACGCCAAACCGTGACATCCCAAATGGTCAAATCCCCAACGGCAAAATCATGGTTCCCCTACGCCCTGCTGGTCGCCGCCGCGATAGCGCTCGACCAGTGGGTGAAATACCTGGTCGAGACCGGCCTCGCCTTCCAGGAAAAGGTCGATCTTGTGCCGTTCCTGGCGCTGTATCGCACCTACAACACCGGCATCGCCTTCTCGATGTTTTCGTCCTTCGGCGACACCGGCCTGGTGGTCATCGCCGCTTTCGTCGTCGCTTTCGTGCTCTATCTCGCGGCCCGCACCCCGCCCGGCCACGTGCTTACCCGCATCGGCTTTGCGCTTATCGTCGGCGGCGCGCTCGGCAATCTGTTCGACCGCGTTACCTATGGTCACGTGATCGACTACATCCTGTTCCACACCCCGGTATGGTCCTTTGCTATCTTCAACCTCGCCGACGCCTTCATCGCGGTCGGCGCGGTGGTGGTCGTCTTCGACGAACTCATCGGTTGGCGGCGCGAGGCCAAGCCCTCAAGCGATTGACCTGGCCTTCTGCCGCCATACAGTGGCCATTCGAGAAGCCCGAGGAGAAGAAGACATGTCCGAAACCTTCAAAGCCATCCTCGTTTCGCGCGACGCCGAGAAGAAACAGTCGGTCGCGGTGACTGACCTCACCGAGGCCGACCTGATGGAAGGCGATGTCACCGTCGCCGTCGAGGCGACGACGGTGAACTACAAGGACGGCCTCGCCATATCAGGCATGGCGCCGGTGATCCGCCGCTGGCCGCTGGTGCCGGGCATTGACTTCGCCGGCACCGTCGTCTCGTCTTCCCATGCCGACTGGCGCAAGGGGGACAAGGTCATATTGAACGGCTGGGGCGTCGGCGAGACGCATTTTGGCGCCTATGCCGAGCGTGCCCGTGTCAACGGCGACTGGCTGGTGCAGCTGCCTCAGGGCATGAGCCCGCATGATGCCATGGCGATCGGCACCGCCGGCTACACCGCCATGCTTTGCGTCATCGCGCTGGAACGGCACGGCATCGTGCCCGATCGCGGCCCGGTGGTGGTGACGGGCGCGGCCGGCGGCGTCGGCTCGGTCGCGGTCTCGATCCTGTCCAGCCTCGGCTATCATGTCATCGCCTCGACCGGCCGCAGCGCTGAAAGCCCCTATCTGATCGACCTGGGTGCTGCGGAAGTGATTTCGCGCGACGAGCTTGCCCAGCCTGCAAAGCCGCTCGCCAAGGAACGCTGGGCCGGCGGCGTCGATGCGGTCGGCAGTCACACGCTGGCCAACGTCCTTTCGATGACCTCCTATGGCGGCGCCGTCGCCGCCTGCGGCCTGGCAGGCGGCATGGATCTGCCGGCGAGCGTCGCCCCGTTCATCCTGCGCGGCGTTTGTCTGCTCGGCATCGATTCGGTGATGGCGCCAAAAGCGGTCCGCCTGGAGGCGTGGCGCCGCATCGGCACGGACCTCGATCTCCAGAAGCTCGCCAGCCTATCCACGACCATCGGCTTTGACGGCATCATCGACGCCGCGCACGACATCGTCGAGGGCAAGATCCGTGGCCGCGTGGTGGTGGATATGTGAGTTCTGTCGTCTGCCGTTTTGCGCGAAAGGAAGGCAAAAAAACCGCGCGACCGATAAAATTCGAACGATCGGCCGCAATTTTCCATAATCTCTGTCTGGCAAGGGTTTCCGCATGGTCACTGAATCCGGCATCAGAGAAACGGAGAGCGCCGAAAGCGTCGACGAGATCGGCCCGGGGGCGCCAAGACGGCAGCATATCGCAGCGCCGCCACTGGCGCCCGAGCTGCCCGCCGCCAATCGCGAAGGCCTGCCGTTCCTGACGCTCGTCGCCATAGTCGTGCTGGCAGGTCTGTCGCATCTGACCGGAGCGCCGGTCTTCATCACTTTCGGCCTTTTGGCGACTGGCATGGCCGGTCTCGCCGTGCATCTGCGTGCCAGGCGCAAGGAGCGTCGTACGGTTGCCCTCCTTGGCGAGACCGCAGCTCGCAGCCGCGCCGAGGTCGAGACCCTGGCCGACCGCATGTGGGAGATGCAGGAGAGCGAGGAACGCTTTCGCGGGCTGATCGACGCGCTTGGCGATCTCGTCGTCCACCGCGACCGTGACGGCCACATCGTCTATGCCAACAAGGTTTTCGCCGATCTTGTCGGAGCCGATCAGCGCGAACTTGCCGGCAGGACCCTTGCCGAACTCGGCATCGACGTCGGCATCGTTCCCGATGCCGCTTTTTCCGACCACGAATGCCTGAGTTCCACCGACGTCGCCATTCGCACGCCGGCTGGCCCGCGCTGGTTCTCATGGATCGAACTGTCCGTGCGCGACAAGGAGAACGGCGGCGCCTCGCATCGCGCCATCGCCCGCGACATCACCGCCCGTAAGCACGCCGAATCGTCGCTGATCACCGCCCGTGAGCGAGCCGAATATGCAAGCCAGGCCAAATCGCGCTTCCTCGCCACCGTCAGCCACGAGATCCGCACGCCGATGAACGGCATCATCGGCATGGCCAGGCTGCTGGCGGACACCAATCTCTCGCCCGAACAACGGACCTATGTCGGCGCCGTCTCGACCTCGGCCAGCGCACTGCTGGCGCTGATCGAGGATCTGCTCGACTATTCGAAGATCGAGGCCGGCCGCTTCGATCCCGAACCGCAGCCAATGTCGGTGCGCGAGATCGCCGACAACGTCGTCGAACTCTTGGCTGCGCGGGCCTTTGCCAAGAATATCGGCCTTGGCTGCCATGTCGAACCCGACGTGCCGCAGATGATATCAGCCGATCCGGGAAGGGTCCGGCAGGTGCTGCTCAACCTGATCGGCAACGCGATCAAGTTCACCGACAGCGGCGGCGTTTTGGTGAGCATCGCTCGTACCCGCACCGAAACCACCGACCGCATATGCTTCACCGTCGCCGACACCGGTCCCGGCCTGCACGAGGACGACATGGAGCGCATCTTCGAGGAATTCGAACAGGCTGATGGCACGTCGACCCGCGCGCATGGCGGCGCCGGGCTCGGTCTTGCCATCTCCAGGCGCCTCGTGATCGCCATGGGCGGCACGATTTCGGTATCGAGCCGGCTCAGCCAAGGCTCCGAGTTCGTCTTCGAAATCCCTGCAATATCGGCCACCGAGCCGCCGCAGACCCGCCTGAATGCGCTGTCAGGACGGCGCGCGGTGATCCTGTCGAAGAACGCCATCGAGGCCGACGCCATCGCCCGCACCATCCGTGCCAATGGCGGCATGGTCGATCTGGCCGCGACCGCCTCCCAGGCAGCGTCCTTCGCAGAAGGCTGCGACGTGCTTCTGGTCGATGCGGTCATGGAGGAGGGCGACGGCAGGTTGCTCAAACGCCTTCGCCAGAGCGGCTTTGCCGATTGCGAGGCGATCACGCTGATCGCGCCTACCGACCGCGGCATGCTGGGCGAGTTCCGCGCCAGCGGCTACGCCACCTTCCTGGCAAGGCCGGTGCGCGGCGAGACGTTGCTGCGCGTGCTTTTGACCAGCAGCGTGCCCGCCCTCACCCAGCCACAGCTGGAAAAGCCCGGCGCACCATCCGTCCGTGCCATTGGCGGCCGCAGGCAGGGGCTGTCCGTGCTGATCGCCGAGGATAACGACATCAACGCCATGCTTGCTCGTGCCACTCTGCTGAAGGCCGGGCATCGCGTGAAAGTGGTCGGCAACGGCAAGGCCGCCGTCGAGGCCGTCACTGGGACCGGTCACAAGCACCGCTTCGACGTGGTGCTGATGGACCTGCACATGCCTGTCATGGACGGGCTGGACGCCATCGCCGCCATCCGCCGGCACGAGGAGGAAACCGCCGTGCCGCCGGTTCCAATCATGGTGCTTTCGGCGGACAGCCAGGAAACGACGCGCCACGCGGTGCTTGCCCATGGCGCCAGCGGCTTCGTCACCAAGCCGCTCGACCCCGACGCGCTTGTCCATGCGATCGAGGGCCAGGTGGCCGCCTGATCCGCCGGCTGTCCTTCCTGGCTTCCCTGCGTAACATAGCCGGTTGAAGGATTACCCAGCCGACGAAGTATTGCCCGTAGCACCGTATCACGGTACTGTCACAATCCTGTTGCACCTACACCGTATCCCCGTGCCAAGAGGGATGGCTCGAAGGAGAATCACTCGTGCATACAGTTATGCCGGAACGTGACGCTCGGCCGAACGCCAGTGGTGCTTTGCTCACCGGGCGGAACGTCGATGCCGTCATAAAAGGCGAAGCGCTCGGCCGAATCGGCAATCTCGAAGTGCGGCTCGCCCGCAACGAGGCCGAGATCGCCGCCGCGCAGGAAGTGCGCTACCGGGTGTTCTATGACGAGCTTGGTGCCAGGAAGAACCTGTTCCAGGTGCAGGACCGCCGCGACGCCGACCATTTCGATCCGCTTTGTGATCATTTGCTCGTCTTCGACACCTCGCTGTCCGGTCCCGAGCATCGCCGCATTGTCGGTACCTACCGCCTGCTGCGGCAGGAAATCGCGGCAGCGGCCGGCGGCTTCTATTCCGAGGGCGAATTCGAACTGACCAATCTTATCGCCCGCCATCCCGGCCAGCGTTTCCTCGAGCTCGGCCGCTCCTGCGTCTTGCCGGAATACCGCTCGAAGCGCACCATTGAGGCGCTCTGGCAAGGTATTTGGGCCTATATCAACCATTACGGGATCGGCGTGATGACCGGTTGCGCTTCGTTCCACGGCACCGTGCCGGCGGCGCACGCCGAAGCGCTGACCTATCTCGCCCATCACTGCCGGACGAATTCGGCCTGGGACGTGCGTGCGGTCGCCGGGCGCTACTGTTCCATGGATTTGATGCCGATCGAGGCGGTCAATGCCAAGGCCGCGATCGCGGCGATGCCGCCGCTGGTCAAGGGCTATCTGCGCGTCGGCGCGCGCATCGGCGACGGCTGCGTCATTGACCGCGAATTCTCGACGGTCGACGTGTTCGTGGTGATGCCGGTCCAGGAGATCGGTGCCCGCTACGTCAATTATTATGGCGGGGAAGCCCAGCGTTTCGCCGCCTGAGTAGGGCAGTAGGGGAATAAGGCAGTAGGGGAGTAGGGGGAGCAGGCCAACGGCCGGAGTAGTCGTCCGTGAAGAAAGCGATTTTCGCGTCAACCTTGAAAGTGATCTGCGTTGGAGCGCTTTGTCCCAACTGAGGGGCGGAGTTCAGGCTGATCGGGGCCGCAGTGGCGGCTTTGCGGTGGCTGCGAGCAGCGTCAGGAAGAAGGCACACAAAAGCCTCAGCCAGTTGAGCAGGAGGCTGAAGTTGTAGCCGACGGCGGCGAGCACGGCGTTGTTGGCGTCGCCTTCGGAGAAGGCCAGGAAGTTGCGCCCCATGCGGTGGTCGTTCTTGAGATGGCCGATGACGGGTTCGACGGCGGCCCGGCGTCGCAGCGCCCGTTTGACGGCCTTGGTGAGGCCGCGCTTGTAGCCGGCGACATGGACCTTGAACGTCTTGTCCTTCGGGGCGTTGTGGCCGCGGTAGCCGGCATCGGCGACGATCTTGGTGAGGTTGGCTCCGATCGAGGTCTCGATCGCGGGGATGACGGTGGCCAGCGTGTGGCCGTCATAGGGATTGCCGGGCATCGCCTTGATATGGGCGACGAACTGGCCGCCGCGGCTGCGATAGAGCGGCGTGGCGACCGAGACCTTGACGCCGAATTCATAGGGCTTGTGGGCCTTGCCCTTGCCGATGCATTCGACCTCGGGAGCGTGCAGGGAGTAGACCTTCCTGCCGCGTTCACGCTGGCGCTGGTCCCTGACGCGGCGGGCCAGCGACAGCGGCAGACCGAAGGGCGCCATCAGCTCCGGCCGCCCGGCGATCTTGCGGGTGATGTCGCGGATCACCGCGCCCAGCATGGTGCGCAGCCGCTTGAGCTGCCGGTTGGCCCGCTTGAACTGCTTGGCGTGGGCATAACGCTGATGCTTGATCAGCGCGATCTTGCCGACCCGCGCATAGGACTGGCGCAGGCGGATGCCGTGCTTCCCGGCCAGCTTGACCAGCCGCTCGCGGGCGCGATGCATCAGCTTGGCGTCGGTCGGAAAGGTGATCGCCTTCTCCTGCACGGTGGTGTCGACGATCACCGCGCGGAAGTCGGCCGGCTTGGCCGCCCCCAGCCGGGTCGCCGCCGCCAGGCTCTCCTGCAGCAGCGCCGTCAGCCGCTCCTCGCCCATGCGCAGGCGCCAGCGCGTCAGCGAGGTGCGGTCGAAGACCAGGCGGTGCTGGAAGAACTCCTCGCCGCAGAACAGCTGATAATAGGGGTTTTCCAGCCAGCGCTCGCACAGCCCTTCATCGGACAGGTTGTGCATCGACTTCAGGATCGCCAGCCCCGCCATCAGCCGCGTCGGCAGCGGCGGCCGGCCGGGGCCATCGTCGTAGACCTCGCCGAGCTTCTCTTCCAGGCAGCGCCAGTCGATCGCCGTCGCCAGCTTCACCAGTGCATGTTCCATGTTCAGGATCTGGTCGAGCCGGGACCGCAACAGGTCCGCCTGGCCACTGTCTCGCCGTTCCTTCGGCCGCATCGCTTGCTTCCCCTCTCCGGTCGAAACGCCATCGAATCACGCAACGCAGATGCAAACATTTTGCCGGAAATCGCCGCCCAAAGCCACGATTTCCGGCAAAACGAAACCCAAATTCAGGCGAAAATCTTAAATTAAATCAAAGCGTTCCGCGTTCTTCACGGACGACGGAGTAGGCAATTGCTCTACTTTATCGTAGGTGGCGTTATTCCCTACTCCCGTACTGCCCTATTCCCCTTACTCCCCTAACTTACGCATCCTTCTCAGCTTGCTCATTCACCGGCCCTGGCTCGACCGGCGCTTCACCAGCCACATGCTTGGGACCGCCTTTGGCAACGCCGACCATGGCCGGCCGCAACACCCGCTCGCCGATCGAATAGCCTGGCTGCACGACCTGGACCACGGTGTTGGCCGGCACCTCCGGATTGGGCACCTCGAACATCGCCTGGTGGAAATTCGGGTCGAATTTCTCGCCTTCCGGCTCGAGCTTCTTCACCCCGTGCCGCTCCAGCGCCGATAGCATGGCGCGCTCGGTGATCTCGACGCCCTCGATCAGCGCCTTGAAGCCGGCATCGCCCGACGCCTTGGTTTCAGCCGGGATCGCATCCAGCGCGCGGCGCAGATTGTCCGATACCGACAGCATGTCACGGGCGAAATTGGCAACCGCATAGGCACGCGCGTCGTGCACGTCACGGGCGGTACGGCGGCGCAGATTCTCCATCTCGGCCGCGACACGGAGTGCGCGGTCCTTCAGCTCGTCGTTTTCCTTCAACAGCCGCACAAGCGCCTCATAGTCGCCGTCGACGCTGCTTTCCGAGCGCTCGGCGGCGGCCTCAGCCGCTTCGATATCCTCGGGCGCGCGTTCGTCTTTTGCCTGGTCGCTCATCGCCGTTTCCCGTCTTTTCGAATGATGTGGATTTTGTGCCCGATATCGAGGTTTGGCGGCCAAAAATCAAGGGGCAAGCGATACTGGAGCGGCCGCTCGCGCTTCGACGACGCACCATGAAGACCTTTCGATATTAATTCAAATTTTACTGTAAGCGCCGGCTTTGCTCGCCAAGATGCTGCGATGGGGGAACCATTCGTCTGCTGGAAGAGTTTCGAAGCCGACACAGGATTTTGAGATGATGACCCGCAACGATGGCGACTGTAACAAGAATGGCGCCCGCAACAATGACGAAAGACGTGAAAGGCTCGCGGCCGGCATCAGGCGCCAGTTCGGCACCGAGGCAACGATGCACTTTCTGCGCGCGTTGCCGGCGTTCCGGACGGAGAACGACATTCCCGATCGTTTCAAGGAATTGCTTGACCGCCTGGACGGCATCGAAAGCAGCGTAGCCGCCGGTGGCAGACGGCGATAGACCAACACATTCGCCTGTCGTTGCGTGCCGCCGGAGTCCAAGCATGCCCTTCGACATTGCAGCACCTAGAGCATCGCGCGACAATTACGCGCAGTAACTTCGCGTGATCCCTGCCTTGCGGCGACGGAATGGTCCGTCTATGCTTCCTGATGAACATGATTTCCCCCGAAGCTGTAGCGAACAGCAAACGCGCCTGGTTGAAAATCCTGGCGCGTTACAAGAAACCTGACAGGCGGCGCAGCGCCGTCGAACTTGCCATCACCCTCATCCCCTTTGCCACGCTGTGGGCACTGTCCTCGGCTGCCTATGCCCATGGTCATTGGTGGGGTCTGATCCTGATCCTTCCGGCCGCCGGCTTTCTGGTGCGGATCTTCATGATCCAGCACGATTGCGGCCACGGTTCTTTCTTCGCCAACCGCACCGCCGACGACTGGATCGGTCGCGGGCTGGGCATCCTGACCTTGACCCCTTACGATTGCTGGCGGCGTGCCCACGCTACCCATCACGCAAGCGCCGGCAACCTCGATGAACGCGGCACGGGCGACATCACGACGCTGACTGTCGCCGAATATCGGCAAATGTCCTGGCGGGGCCGCCTTGCCTATCGTCTCTATCGCCATCCGCTCGTCATGTTCGGCCTCGGCCCCATTTGGCTTTTCATCTTTGAGCAGAGACTGCCGGTCGGCATGATGCGAGGCGGCCTCACGCCCTGGGTGTCGTCAATGGCCACCAATGTGGCCATTGCGGTCGCCGCCGCTGCCCTCGTCTGGTTCGTCGGCCTCGAAGCGTTCCTGGTTGTCCATTTGCCCATCGTCGTTCTGGCCGGTTCCGCCGGCATCTGGCTGTTCTATGTCCAGCACCAGTTCGAAGAGACCGAGTGGGCAAAGGACTCCGAATGGGAGTTCCAGCATGCGGCCCTGCACGGCTCGTCCTATTATGACCTGCCGCCGGTACTGAACTGGTTCACCGGCAATATCGGCGTCCATCACGTGCACCACCTCTCCGCCAAGGTGCCGTGCTATCGTCTGCAGGAAGTCCTGAGGGACTATCCGGAACTGCGCGAAATCGGCCGCGTCACGCTTCTCGACAGCCTGCGCTGCGTCAAGCTGGCTCTGTGGGATGAGAGCCGCAGCAAACTGGTGTCGTTTCGCGAAGCGCGGATGACTGCGTAAACGCACCGCCGCACCACAGGTGCGGCGGTTTTCCAAGATCTGGCTCAAGCCGCCTTGCGTTCGTCGCGCATCAGGATCTCGCCGTGGCGGATCTCGGTGCCGAGCACCTTCAGGCATTCGCGCATGAAGGCGGCGAGGCCCGGCCAACCCTTGGCCGATACCAGATTGCCGTCGACATGGGCGCCGGTCGGCGCGACATCGATGTAGGTGCCGCCGGCGAGCGTGACTTCCGGCTCGCAATACTGCAGCGCCGCGACTTCCCTGCCGCGCAGCACGCCGTCGACTGCCATCAGGATCTGCGCGCCATGGCAGATGGTGAAGATCGGCTTGCCGGTCTCATGGAAATGCCGCACCAGCGCCTGCACGCGCTTGTCGATACGGATATATTCCGGGCCGCGCCCGCCTGCCGCATAGACGGCGTCGTATTCGGCCGGATTCACCTCGGCAAAGCTCTTGTTGAGGATGTAGTCGTGGCCGAGCTTTTCCGTATAGGTCTGGTGACCCTCGAAGTCGTGAAGCGACGTCTTCAGGATATCGCCCGCCTTCTTGTCGGGACACACGACATGGACCGTGTGGCCGACCGCATGCATGGCCTGTTCAAAGACGAAAATCTCGTATTCCTCGCTGAACTCGCCAACGAGCATCAATATCTTCTTACCAGCCATTCCCGGTTCCTCCCTTGGTGGCGATATTTATTTCGGATCGCGAAATAATAGGCCCTATCTTAAGGTGCGGACGCCGAAAACAAAAGATTAAATGTGCAAAGTGGTCCGACCAGATGCGACCTGCTCCGTGGGGAAGATCAGCCGGCGCGCACCCGCCGCCAGGAATATTTGGGGCCTTTGGCCTCCGGCTTCACGGCCGGCTGGTAGGAGAGCGGCAGACCGCCGGTGCGGCCTTCCTCGAGCCGTTTCAGCAACACTGGATTTGATACTTCGAACTCGTCGAAGCCGAGGCGCAGCATATGCGGAAGCTGGTCGACCAGAACCTGTCCCGTGGCGCGGACCGCGCCCTCGAAACGGTAGCGGCTGCGCAGCAGTTCGCCCTTGGAGAAGGACCGGCCGTCACTGAAAGCCGGGAAGGCCAGCGCCACCAGCGATATCTGGTCGAGCAGGTCCGCGATCTTTTCGAGCTGATCGCCGGGCTGAAGCAGCACGCCGAGGCGCTCCTTCGCCGACCGGCGCACCGCCGGATCGAGGTCGAGAAATGCCTGCAGCGGCAGGATGAAGCGGCCATTGCCGGAGAGTGCGTCGGCACTCTCGGCATGGCTCCACTCGTCCTCGCTAAAACCAGTCGGGGTCCAGAGGCGGGTAACAGTCTCTGGCGTCAGTTCGGTCATCGAAAATTCCTAAAGCTCAAAAAAGATCCTAAAGCGATGCGTCGGTCAGCGACTTCTCCAGCCCCGACAAATGGATGCCGCACTCGGTCTTGGCGTGCCCTGCCCAGCGGCCGCTGCGCGCGTCATCGCCCGGCTGCACCGGCTGCGTGCACGGGAAGCAGCCTATCGACAGATAGCCATAGGCGACCAGCGGATTCTCACGCAGCGCATGCGCGCGCATATAGTTGGCCTGGTCGGCGGTCGTCCAATGCGCCAGCGGATTGATGCGGATGCGCGAGCCGACCGCCTCGAACACCGGAAGGGACGCCCGCGTCGTCGCCTGAAAACGTTTGCGGCCGGTGAACCAGGCGCGGAACGGCTCGACGCCGCGCGCCAATGGCTCAACCTTGCGAACACCGCAGCAGGCGTCGGTGTCGGTCTCGTTCAGATTGCCGGTCGGATCGATCCGTTCGAGTGCCGCTTCTTCGGGCGTGATCACCCTTATGTCGGTCAGCCCGAAATCGGCAACCAGCGCGTCGCGATAGCCGAGCGTCTCCTCGAAGTGCTTGCCGGTGTCGAGGAAGATCACCGGCAGCGTCCGGTCGATCTTGGCGATCATGTGCAGCAGCACTGCCGAATCCGCGCCGAAGGACGAAACCGCGGCGATTTCACTGCGAAAGAATTCCTGGGCCGAGCGCTCGATGATCTCCAGCGGCTTCAGATGACCATAGAGCGCATCGAGCCCCGCCGCTTCGGCGGCGATACCGGCCTCGACGTCGACGATACGATCAAGCGGCCTTGGCTTCGCCAGCATAGAGCGCCTCCTTGAACGGCGCGGGACCGACACGGCGGTAGGCGTCGATGAATTTTTCGTTTCTGTCCAGTCGAAGCCCGAGATAGGTCTCGACGATCTGTTCGATGGCGTCGGTGATCTCTGCCGAACTGAAGCCGCGGCCGATGATCTCGCCGACCGAGGTGTTCTCGTCGGCCGAGCCGCCGAGCGTGACCTGATAGAGTTCGGCGCCCTTCTTTTCGACGCCGAGGATGCCGATATGGCCGACATGGTGATGGCCGCAGGCGTTGATGCAGCCGGAAATCTTCAGCTTCAATTCGCCGATCTCGCGCTGCCGCTCGAGCGAAGCGAAACGAAGCGAGATTTCCTGCGCCACCGGAATGGAACGCGCCGTGGCCAGCGCGCAATAATCGAGGCCAGGGCACGAGATGATGTCTGATATCAGGTTGGAGTTGGCCGTCGCCAGTCCGATGTCGACCAGTGCGTCATAGACCGCCTTGAGGTCGGCGCGCGCGACATGCGGCAGGATCAGGTTCTGCTCATGGCTGACGCGCAACTCGTCGAAGGCATATTTTTCGGCAAGGTCGGCGACCGCTTCCATCTGGCTGTCGGAGGCGTCGCCCGGCGCTTCGCCGATGCCCTTGAGCGAGATCGTCACGGCGGCATAATCGGGATGGCGGTGGGTCACCACGTTCTGATCGAGCCATTCCGAAAAGCTCTTGGAATCGAGGCGGGCGAGCTTGACCGCCTCGTCGCCTTCCGGCCGGTCGGCCAGCGCCGGCGGCGCGAAATAGGCATCGATGGCGCGGATGTCGGCTTCCGGCAGCTTCAGATCCGCATCCTTCAGCTCCTGCCATTCGGCTTCGACCTGGCGGGTGATCTCCTCGACACCGGTCTCGTGGACAAGGATCTTGATGCGCGCCTTGTATTTGTTGTCGCGGCGGCCGTAGAGGTTGTAAACGCGCAGGATCGCCGTGCAGTAGGACAGAAGGTCCGCCTCGGGCAGGAAGTCGCGGATCTTCTTGGCGATCATCGGCGTACGGCCCTGACCGCCGCCGACATAGACAGCGAAACCGAGTTCGCCGGCAGCGTTCTTCTTCAAATGCAGGCCGATGTCATGCGTCTGGATGGCGGCGCGGTCGCGCTCGGCGCCGGTCACTGCGATCTTGAATTTTCTCGGCAGGAACGAGAATTCCGGATGCACCGACGACCATTGGCGCAGGATTTCCGCATAGGGGCGCGGATCGGCAACTTCGTCGGCCGCGGCACCGGCAAAATGGTCGGCGGTGACGTTGCGGATGCAGTTGCCGCTGGTCTGGATGGCGTGCATCTCGACGCTCGCCAGATCGGCCAGGATCGCCGGAATGTCCGACAGCGCCGGCCAGTTGAACTGGATGTTCTGGCGGGTCGTGAAGTGGCCGTAGCCCTTGTCGTATTTGCGGGCGATGTGGCCGAGCATGCGCAGCTGCTTGCTGTTCAGCGTGCCGTAAGGCACCGCGATGCGCAGCATGTAGGCGTGCAACTGCAGGTAGACGCCGTTCATCAGCCGCAGCGGCCGGAACTGATCCTCGGTGATCTCGCCGGCAAGCCGCCGCGTAACCTGATCGCTGAACTCGGCAACGCGGGCCTGGACGAAATCGTGATCGAACTCATCGTAACGGTACATGTCTGGTCTTTCCGGGCGCGTCCGCCCGTTTCATCAATGTGGTCGTTTACGCCGCCCGAGCGGCTTCCGGGCGGGCCTGCTTGCCCAGATCGTTGCGGTTGGTCGGGCCGGCGGCGCGGATCTTTTCACGCAGCCGGGCCGCCTCGACCACACCATTGGCGACGGTCACGTCGATCAGATTGACGTCGACCACCTCATTGTTGGCATAGGCCGTGGCGCCGATCGCCTCCAGCCGGTCTTCAGCCGCCTTGTCATGGGCGACGTCGGCATTGTCGATGGTCTCGGCCCAGCCGCCATTGGCGTACCAGACGGCTTCGCCATCGGCGAGGCGGTTTGCGGTCAGAACTTTCATCGTTCAGCTCCTTCGGCGGCTGTTCGGACGGCGCCTTCATGCCTGTGTGCCGCGAGCGGCTCGGAACGTTCAAAATTGGCGCCGGCGACTGCATCGCCGATGATCGTCATGACCGGGCCGGTAAGGTCGGCACGCGCCTCCAGCGACGGCAGATCGGCGAGCGTGCCGTGGAAACGGCGGCGGTTGGCAAGGCTGGCATTCTCGACCACGGCGACCGCCGTATCCGGCGACAGGCCCGCCTCGATCAGCCGCCCGGCAACTTCGGCCGCGACCGAGCGGCCCATATAGACGGCGACCGTGGCGCCGGAAATGGCGAGCTTGGCCCAGTCGGGCAGCGAATTTCCCTTCAGATCGTGGCCAGTGGTGAACACCATCGACGACGACACGCCGCGCAGCGTCAGTGGCAGCTCGAAATCAGCGGCGGCGGCGAAGGCCGCGGTGACGCCCGGAACCACCTCATAGGCGACGCCGGCATCGCGCAGCGCTGCCATTTCCTCGCCCGCCCGCCCGAACACCAGCGGATCACCGGATTTCAGCCGCACGACGCGTTTGCCGTCACGGCCGAGTTCGATCAGCAGCGCGTTGATCTCGGCCTGGCTCTTGGTGTGGCAGCCCTTGCGTTTGCCCACCGGCAGACGCTCGGCGTCGCGACGGCCCATGGCGACGATCGCCTCCGGCACCAGCGCATCATGGACGATGACATCGGCTTCCATCAGCAGGCGGTGGGCGCGCAGCGTCAGCAAATCTTCGGCGCCTGGACCCGCGCCAACCAGGGCAATGTGACCCGATGCCGGCGCGTTCGAAAGCAACAGGTCGACGGCGGCGTCATGCGCCTGCGAAAGCTGGCCGGCGTCCATGGCGCGAGCCGGTGCGCCGCCGAAAAAGTCGCTCCAGAAGCGCCGGCGGGCATTGCCTTTCGGCAGCAATCTCTCAGCGGTGCCGCGCAACGAGGCAGCAAGCGAAGCAAGCGGCCCGAGCGACGGCGACAGCATGCGGTCGATGCGGCTGCGCAGCATCTGGGCAAGCACCGGGCCCGCCCCTTCCGTGCCGATGGCAATGGCGACCGGCGCGCGGTTGACCAGCGCCGGGGTGAAGAAATCGCACAGCTCCGGCCGATCGACGGCATTGACTGGAATGCCCAGCCGGCGCGCATCTTCGGCAACGCGCCGGTCGAGCGCCTCATTGCCGCTGGCGGCAAACACCATCACCGCGCCTTCGAGATGCGCGGCATCATAGGCGGCAGCGATGTGGGTGGTGCCATTCGCGGCGATGAAGGCCAGCAACTCGGCCTCGGCGGCGTCGCTGACGATGCGCAGCACGCCGCTCGACTGGCCCATCAGTCGCGCCTTGGCCAGAGCCTCCTCGCCGCCGCCGACGATGGCCACGGCTTCGCCCTCGACCCGCATGAAGACGGGAAAGGCGTTGAGCTTGGGTGTGGCCTGCGGCATGGCGAGTGGAATCCTGAATACGCTGTCAGTTCTACGCGCGGGAGCGAAAAAGCAGAAGGAAAGCAGTCGCGCATCGCTTCGTGCGAAGCAATCGCTTTTCCGCAAGCACCAAAGGCAGGAGAAAAAAATTCCACACCCACGAGTGGAGCGGATCCAAGCCGCTGTAGCGAGCCTTGATCTGCCGCCGTTCTAGCGGCAAGCGAGGTGTATCACAAAACACTTTCTTCTAAATTCTACCAATCTAGTAGATTAAAGTCACCAAGCGCCGAACACGCTTATCAACCGCCTGCCAGCACGATCAACTCGCCCACCATCGACGGCTGATGAGTCCCACACCGAAATTCAAACACACCCGTCTTATCGGCGGTGAAGGTTACGGTGGTGAGCTGGCCGCGCTTGACAGTGAAGCTGACATCGTAGCCGTCGATCACCCCCGGATGCTCCGCGCCATTGACACCCAGGATTTCGAGCGTGACTTCGTCGCCCTGGTTCACGATGATCTGATTGGGCTCCCAGCGGTAGGCCGATACCTCCCACCGACCCTCGGCGTTGGGCGCTTCGAGCTCGTAGCCCTTACCTTCTGGTAGGCCCGCGGTCGGGAACGGCTCCTTGTCGACGGTCGTCCCGCCCTTGGCCTCGACCGCGACCATGGTGATGGTGCGTTTCGCCGCCTGCGCGAGATCGGCCGACGCCGCCGCGCTCAGCGCCACACCTAACGAAAGCAGCGTCGCGGTTGTGCTAGACTTAAACATTTGGACCTCCCTTGATGTTGTTATCCACTGTGAAACGCGCGCTGCCACCGCCACCGGCCGAAAAGGCGGGAGCGATCACAAGGCGCGCATCGACAAGCAAGGACACCAGGCTGACGATCAATAGTGCTTGCATGGGGATCACCTCAAACGGGTGTATCGCCATATCAACGATTCCAAACGCCGGATTCTTCCAGCCTTAAGACGCAGCCCGTCAAGCAGGCTGCCCCTGTGGCGAGTGAGTGCTCCACTGCCACCGTCTCGGGCACGAAGACTGCTACATGATAGCCCGCTTCGATGTCGTGGCCGAACACCGTCATCCTTGGCTGGTTGGTTGGCTCGCTCGCTGTTCTTGTCGTCACCGGAACATTCCTGCCTCGGCGCGCGTTTGCCCTGCGAATCCGAGCCTGGCTGTTCAGCTGCGGCAATGGCTCCAGAGACGGGCCTAGAAAACCATGAAAAACAGGAAAAAGGAGCGCTCCGTGAACAACCTCAAGCTAAAACGCGGACTGTGGATCGTGGTGGCCGACGGCGAGAAGGCGCTGTTCCTCGAGAACCGTGGTGATACCCAATATCCCGACCTTCAGGTCGTGCAGGAGATGGAACAGGCAAATCCGGCGACGCGAGAGCAAGGTTCGGACCGCCCCGGCCGCTACAGCGACGGCCCTTCCGTCCACCGCAGCGCAGTCGAGGACACTGACTGGCATCGTCTCGGCAAGGAGCGTTTCGCCGACGAAATTGCCGAGCGGCTGTACAAGCTCGCGCACCGCGGCGCCTTCAAGGAGATGGTGCTGATCGCACCGCCGCAGGTGCTGGGCGACATGCGCCGAAAACTGCACAAGGAAGTTGCCGAGAAGATCACAGTGGAAATTCCGAAGACACTGACCAACCACACCATCGTCGACATCGAGAACCTGCTGCAGGCGGCCTGATCGCAGGCATCAGGCGCGCAAGCCGTTTCTTTTTTGCGGCAACCATTGCCAGCCCCGAGGCGGCTCGCCTTCTGCCACCCCTGTCGTCAGATCGTGCTGCGCGCCCGGGCCGCCAGCCCGAAGATCAACGTCATTGCCCGCGCCCATTCCGATGCCGAGGTCGAGCATCTCAAGGGGCTCGGAGCCGACACCGTCATCATGGGCGAGCGCGAGATCGCGCGCGGGATCGTCGAAGTGGTGATCGGACATGCTGCGGCACCTGCGTTGCCGTTAAAGGCGGCCGAGACGCCGACGGCGTAGCTCCTTCAGTGGAGCGAAACACCATTCACACGTGCTGGCCGCCATTGATGTGGATTTCCGAGCCCGTCACATAGGAGGCCTGCTGCGAGCACAGGAAGAAGATGATGTCGGCGACTTCGGCCGTGGTTCCCAGCCGCCGCAACGGAATCGTCTCGACGATCTTTTCCGTGCCGGGCGACAGGATCGCCGTGTCGATCTCGCCGGGTGCGATGGCGTTGACGCGGATGCCGTGCGGGCCGAAATCATGCGCCATTTCGCGCGTCAGCGAGCCGAGCGCGGCCTTCGACGTCGCATAGGCGGTGCCGGCGAAGGGATGCACGCGGGTGCCGGCGATCGAGGTGACGTTGACGATCGAGCCTTTGGCCGACGCCAATTCCCTAAACAATCCCCGCGCCAGCATGATCGGTGCGAAGAAATTGACCTGGAACACGTCGCGCCAGACATGCATCGGCGTGTCGATCGAATTCATGCGGCTGTTGCCATCCTTGAGCTTCGGCGAGATGCCGGCGTTGTTGACCAGCGCATGAAGCTGGCCGCCATGCGCTTCCAGCCGATGGCGGATTTCCGAGATCGCGATGCCGACATCCTCCTGGTCGGCCAGATCGACCTTGATGTGGTCTTCCGGACCGGCCGGCCACGGGCAGTCCTCGGCAAAGGCCTGGCGCGAGCAGGTGATAACGCGCCAGCCTTCGCGCGAAAAGCGCTTGACCGTGGCATGGCCGATGCCGCGGCTGGCGCCGGTCAGCACGATGGTCTTCCTGGTGTCGGTCTCGGCCATTCGCGATCTCTCTAGGGCGACGTGCGTCCCTTTGGACGCACAAAGTACGCTCTAGCACTTTTAAACCATGCATCGTGCTTTCCGAAAATCGATTTCGATTTTCGGGCCGATGTGTAGCCCGGAGATGTAGCGGAACACGGCAGCGATGACGAGGGGGTCAGCCGCCGGTGAGGATGTCGAGGATCGAGGTCTGCCGCTTCTTGACCGGGCCGCCGACATCACCGGGCGGCACCGGGCGCTTGATCGATGCGGTGTTGCTGTCACCGCCCGGCATGCCGAAGCCGCCGCCATCGACCGTTTCGGCTGGACGCACGGCGCGAGGCGATGACGCTTTTTGGGCGGACGGCGCGGATTGGCTGACCGAAGCGGACGGTACCGGCGCCGGTTGCGGCGTGTTGGACGGTATTTCGTCCTGCACGATCGTATCGGCAGGCGTCGACCTCCATGTTCCAGGCAGCGGCCGCACCGGCACGCCTTCATGCGCGGCGACCATGAATTCATGCCAGGCCTGCGCCGGCAGCGCGCCGCCGGTGACCTTCTTCATCGGACTGCCATCGTCATTGCCGAACCAGACGCCGGTGGTGAGATTGGCGGTATAGCCGATGAACCAGGCGTCGCGCGAATTCTGGCTGGTGCCGGTCTTGCCGGCGGCCGGCCAGGCAAAGGCCGCCTTCCTGGCAGTGCCGATTTCGACAGTGCCGGTCATCATCGAGTTCATCATACCGACAATCTCGGGCTTGACGACGCGCGGGGCGCCGCCACCATTGTTGTCGTAGAGCACCTTGCCGCCGGCTGTCGTCACGCGGCGGATAAAATGGACGTCCGGCCGGTGGCCGCCATTGGCGAAGGGGACATAGGCCGACGTCAATTCAAGCGGCGTCACTTCAGAGGTGCCGAGCGCGATCGAGGTGTTGGCCGTGAGGTCGGACTGGATGCCCATGCGATGCGCCGCCTCGACGACGGCGTCAGGTCCGACTTCCATCGTCAGCTGGGCGGCCACCGAGTTCAGCGATTTCGCCAGCGCCGTCGCCAGCGTCACCTTGCCGAAATACTTGCCGCCGTAATTGGTTGGCGTCCATTTGCCTATTCTGATCGGCGCGTCATTGCGCACGCTGTCGGGCGTACGGCCGGCCTCCAGCGCCGCCATGTAAACAAACGGCTTAAACGCCGAGCCCGGCTGGCGGCGCGCCTCCGAGGCGCGGTCGAACTGACTGGTCGAATAATCATAGCCGCCGACCATGGCACGTACCGCGCCGGAATTGTCTATCGACACCAGCACGCCCTGGCTGGCATTGAGCTTTTTGCCGCTCCCGTCGATCAGCCGGCGGATCGATTGTTCGGCGAGCTTCTGCAGCGTGAGGTCGACGGTGGTGTCGACGATGATGTCGCCGCGCACGTCGCCGATCAGGTCGGGCAGTTCTTCCACGATGGTGTCGGCGACATAGTTTTCCGAGCCCGTCCAGTAGGATGCCACCCGCGACGCCGGCGCGGTCATCGCCGTGGTCAGTTCCTTGGCGCTGATCTTGCCTTCGTCGCGCATGGCGGCGAGAACGAGCTGCGCGCGCTGCTCGGCCGCCTTCGGGTCACGCGCCGGAGACAGTCGCGAGGGCGCCTTCAACAGGCCAGCGAGGAGTGCGGCTTCGGGCAGCGTGACATCGCGCGCGCTCTTGCCGAAATAGCGGCGCGAGGCCGCTTCGACACCATAGGCGCCGGAGCCGAAATAGACCCGGTTGAGGTACATTTCGAGGATCTGGTCCTTGGTGTGCTTGTGCTCGAGCCACAGCGCCAGAAGCACTTCCTGCACCTTGCGTTCCAGCGTGCGATCGGGCGTCAGGAACAGGTTTTTCGCCAATTGCTGCGTCAGCGTCGAGCCGCCCTGCGAAAAACGCCCGCCGAGAACGTTGGCCACCATGGCTCTGGACAGACCGATCGGGTCGATGCCCAAATGCGAATAGAAGCGGCGATCTTCGATGGCGATGACGGCCTCGGGAATATAGGCCGACATTTCATGCAGGCCGACGGCTTCGCCGCCGCTCATGCCGCGATTGGCAAGCAGCTTTCCGTCGACGGAGACGATCCTGATATTGGGTGCGCGGTCGGGAATGGCCCAGGTGGTGGCCGCCGGCATTTTCGCACCGTAATAGACAACGATGCCGGCGGTGGCGATGCCGCCCCAGATGGCCAGAACGAAGCACCAGTAGGCCAACCGGCCGAGCACGCCGAACAGGCCGCGCCGGCTTTTGCCGCGTCCTCGACGCGACGATTTTGTCTTGGCCGATTGGCGCTTTGCAGAGGTCTTGCGGTTGCTCGGCACGACGCGATCCTCCTCGCTCACCGAAAAACCGGCCGAGGATTTCGCCCGTGGCGGTCCCTCGAAGCTCGGTTCGATGCGGCTGTCTCTGCGGTTCGCCATGCGCTGTGCTGTCTGTCCCGATGCCTATCGCATCGGCCCGAAACTCGCAATTTTCGGGCCGATGCGAAGCTTCAAAGTCGTAGAGCGCACTCTGTGCGTCCGAACGGACGCACGTCGCTCCATGGCGTTCGGGGTGAAGAGTAGATGCGGCGATTTAAGGGCGGGTTAAATGGTTCAAAGTTAATTCAATGCGTTACGGCACGTCACCGCTCCGTTCCTTGCTCCTGGCGGTCGGCAACAATGGCGTCTATCGCGAGACGGCGGAGCGGTCTCGCATTTCGGCATCAACTGCCCAGCCGCAGTCGTTCGGCGCGGACCGCCCATGGCAAGGTAGCCGCAATCTATGCTCGTCATTAGAGCGCGATCGGTAAAGTGCGTTCGATCGCGCTCTAAACCATTGAATCTACGCATGACCTTGTCACCAAAGTTACGCGCCCTGGGGATCATGCGTTAGCCAATCGCAGCACGAACGGAAAGCGCTGCCCAGGATGATTGCATCGTCTCGCCCACATGGCAGTAGCAGACAATTTCGTGGAGCTCATTGTCGGTCAATTCGAAGAAACGCTTTGCTTCGCCATAAGTATCGTCTTTCAGCCCCTCATCGCGCAGGATCGAATCCTCGAAGGCAACCGATATTGGCGAGCCTTCGCCACGCATAATTTCGCGCTCGGGTGACGAACGATATTCGGTCCCGATAAGTGCGGTGAGGAGTCGGTTGGGCTGCCGTTCAAGAAGTTTTGACCAACGTTCGAGACGCTGGGTTCGGTCCATTGCAGGAGGTGTTGGGTCTCTGTGTACCTTTGCCACCGTATGCAGTTGGTCCAGTGTTTGGTGCCTCATGGCAACCTCCTAATAGTAGGTGGGTTGGCCCCAAACTCCCTGTACCAAGATCATACCGCGAATGTATCGATACGTCACTCTCATTCCATATCCAGCTTGGCTTCTCTCCGGGTGCATCGAAGGATGGAGCGGCCCCTGCCTTATCGTCGATTTTCGGCCTGATGGGATAGATCGTCGGCACCTTTGCCGCGCCAACCCGGCGCGCTCAGTTCTGCTGGATCGAAATGCCTTTTTCGTCGATCTTGAGTTCCACGCCCTTCGGCCTGGTTTGCTCGCGATAGACATAGACGCCGAGCGCGATGACCACCACGACGAGCGCGCCGATGATGAGATAGAGCATGTTCTGTTTCATGGCGCGCCCTTGATGTGCTTCGAGGATCAGGCCTGCTTCACCAGCTTGATCAGCACGAGCAGGATGACCGCGCCGATCGTGGCGTGGACGATGGAGGCAAATATGCCACCGCCTATGGCGAACCCCAGCGTTGGGAAGAGCCAGCCGGCGATGAAGGCACCGACAATGCCGACGGCGATATTGCCGACAAGGCCGAGGCCGAACCCCTTGACCATCAGGCCGGCGAGCCAACCGGCAATGGCGCCGATGATGATGAAGACAAGCAGGCTCTCAGTACCCATTGCATATCCCTCCTGAGCGAACGGCCGTGGAGCAGAAAGCTCCGAATCGACCTCCGATTGCAACAGGTCCAAACTATTGGAAAGGAGCCGGCGCCGCCAGCGGCGTCATTCGTCGTCGTCATCCCAGGATGCAGGCCGCCAGCTGATCGGTTCGATCTTCCTTTGCGTATGACCGTCGGTATAGGCCCACCAGCCGGTGTCGTTCTCGTCCCAGTCGCCGCCGGCCGCTTTCAGCCTCTCTAGCGACCGGTACTGCGCGATGGATTCGTTTATCACGCCGTCGCTGTCCTTCCAGTAGACGGTGACCTTGGAGCCATCCTTGGGCGCTGTGTCGATTGGTTTTCTGGCAGCCATTTCATCCACTCCATGACCGACAGAACATCGCGGTGAACACCTGGTTCCACCTTAGCTGTGGGCGAAGATGTCTGCCTCATCCCAGCCCATCAGGTCGAGTTTCGCACGCGTCGGCAGGAAGCGGAAGCAGGCCTCGGCCTCCTTGCTCCGGTTGTCGCGCGCCAGCCGCGCTGTCAGAACATCGCGCAGCTGGTGCAGATAGAGCACGTCTGAGGCGGCGTATTCGAGTTGTTCGGGCGATAGCGTTTCCGCCGCCCAGTCCGACGATTGCTGCGCCTTCGAAAGGCTGACGCCGAGAAGCTCAAAGCAGATGTCCTTCAGCCCGTGCCGGTCGGTGTAGGTTCGGGTAAGCCGCGAGGCGATCTTGGTGCAGAACACCGGCTCCGGCATGACGCCGAAGGCGTTGTAGAGCACGGCGAGATCGAAACGGCCGAAATGGAACAGCTTGGTTATGCTGCGGTTCTTGAGCAGGCTGACGAGGTTTGGCGCCTTCTTCTGGCCGGGCGCGATCTGGATGACGTCGGCGGAACCGTCGCCCGGCGAGATCTGCACCACGCAAAGCCGGTCGCGATGCGGATTGAGTCCCAGCGTCTCCGTGTCGATGGCGACCGCCCCGACGTCGTAGTGCAAGAGCCCCGGTAGGTCGTTCTTATGGAAGCGGATATCGCTCATCGTCTTCTCCGGTCGCGACTGGACGCACGTCGCTCTAATGCATGTCGCGCAAAAGTGTGCAGCGGTTTTGCGATAACGACATGCATAAGACAACAACCTAAAGCGCGTCGCATCAGGCCGGTCAAACGCGACGCGGCTTAGCCCGTCCTTGCCGCGATCCGATGAAAAATCAACAGAAAGTTGAATTCTTGCCCTGTCAGCGTGTCAGCGCATCGAGAATGCGCGCCCAGGAGCGTTGTCCCTTGTGGAAGGAACTCATCTCGTATTTCTCGTTCGGCGAATGGATGCGGTCATCGTCGAGCCCGAAACCGACCAGCAAGGATTCGATGCCGAGATAGGTCTGGAAATCGCCGACCACCGGGATCGAGCCGCCGCTTCCCGTCGTCACCGCCGGCTTCGGCCATTCGTCGGACAGCGCGTCCTTGGCCTTGGCGAGAAACGGCGAGTCGTAGGAAAGCTGGATCGCCGGCGAGCCGCCATGCGGGTGGAAATCGACTGAGCAGTCGGCCGGGATGCGCTCCCTGACGAAGGCCTGGAAAGCGTCTCGGATCTTCTGGGGATTCTGCTTGTGGACGAGGCGGAAGGACACTTTTGCCGAGGCTTCCGCCGCGATCACCGTCTTGAACCCCTTGCCGGTATAGCCGCCGGTAATGCCGTTGAACTCGGCCGTCGGCCGCGCCCACGTGAGTTCGAGCACCGAGCGGCCCTTTTCGCCGGACGGGATCGACAGGCCGACAGGTCCGAGGAACGTCTCGGCGGTTTCGCCGAGCGCCTCCCATGACTTCAGGATCTGCGAAGGCGTCTCCTCGACGCCGTCATAGAAACCGGGAATGGTGACGCGACCGTTCTGGTCGTGGATGTCGGCCAGTATCCCGGCCAGGATGCGGATTGGATTGGCGGCAGCACCGCCATAGAGACCGGAATGCAAGTCGCGGTCGGCGGCCTTCACCGTGATCTCCTCGCCGACCAGCCCGCGCAGCGCGACGCAGATGGACGGCGTATCGCGGTCCCACATGCCGGTGTCGCAGACAAGCGCAAAGTCGGCCTTGAGTTCGGCCGCATTTGCCTCGAGGAACGGCTTCAGCGATGGCGAGCCGGACTCCTCCTCGCCTTCGAACAGGATCGTGATGCGGCACGGCAGCCCGCCATGCACTTGCTTCCAGGCGCGGCAAGCCTCGACGAAGGTCATCAGTTGCCCCTTGTCGTCGGCCGAACCACGTCCCGTGATCACCTGATGGCTGGGCTCGATCTCCTTCACCGAAGGCGCGAACGGATCGCTTTCCCACAGCTCGATCGGGTCGACCGGCTGCACGTCGTAATGGCCATAGAACAGGACATGCGGTGCGCCCGTCGGCCCGTCATGGTGCGCCACCACCATCGGATGGCCTGGCGTGTCGCGCACGCTGGCGTCGAAGCCGATCAGTTTGAGCTCCGCCACCAGCCATCCCGCCGCCTTGCGGCAGTCTGCGGCATAGGTCGGGTCGGTCGAGATCGACTTGATCCTGAGCAGGCCGAACAGGCGCTCCAGGCTCTCGTCGAGGTTGTTGTCGAGGCGGTCGAGGACGGGAGAAATTCTGGACATTTTTATCAGGCCTTTCGATTCTGAGCGGCAACCCTAAAGCTGCGAGGCAGAAACGAAAAGCCGACGGTCGTTGGACCACGGGCTCCAAAGAGCAAAAAAATGCCGCCGTGGTGGAGGGGAAACCACGGCGGCCTTTACTCGAAACGATGCGGCAGCCCGGAGAGGGGGGATAGGCTGCCGCAAGTGTCCGGGATAGGCGGGGGACGGGCCTTGCTCCGGACCTCGGCGAAAAATGCCGATGGCGTTTATCTGTGTCTCCGAACGTGGCGATTCAAGGGCACGAAGATTACACTTTCGTAACATACCCGTGATCGGCTCGACTTGTCAGGGATGTTGCCGGAACCGGTGATTGAGACCGCCTTTGGCATGGACCACGACGCCCCGCCGCGCTATCCCTTCGTCCCATGAAAAAAGGCGATCATCTCTTCCTTGTCGACGGCTCCGGCTACATCTTCCGTGCCTATCACGCGCTACCGCCGCTAACCCGCAAATCCGACGGGCTGCCGACCAGTGCCGTGCTCGGCTTCTGCAACATGGTGTGGAAGCTGACGCAGGACGCCCGCAATACCGATGTCGGCATCGTGCCGACGCATTTCGCCGTCATCTTCGACTATTCGTCGAAAACCTTCCGCAACGACCTCTACCCCGAATACAAGGCCAACCGCTCGGCACCGCCGGAAGATCTGATCCCGCAGTTCGGCCTGATCCGCCAGGCGACCAGGGCCTTCAACCTGCCCTGCCTCGAGACAGAAGGCTACGAGGCCGACGACCTGATCGCCACCTATTGCCGGCTTGCCTGCGAAGCCGGCGGCGACACCACCATCATTTCCTCCGACAAGGATCTGATGCAACTGGTCGGCCCTTCGGTCGCCATGTACGACCCGATGAAGGACCGCCAGATCGGCGTTCCCGAGGTGATCGAGAAATGGGGCGTGCCGCCGGAAAAGATGATCGACCTGCAGGCGTTGACCGGCGATTCGGTCGACAATGTGCCGGGCGTGCCCGGCATCGGGCCGAAGACCGCGGCGCAATTGCTGGAACAGTTCGGCGATCTCGACACGCTGCTCGCCCGGGCCGCCGAAATCAAGCAGGACAAACGGCGCGAATCGATCATTGCCAACGCCGACAAGGCGCGCATTTCGCGTGAACTGGTGACGCTGAAGAACGACGTGCCGGGGATCAGCGGACTCGACGATTTCGTATTGCATCCGCCCGACGGACCAAAGCTGATCGGCTTCCTCAAGACGATGGAATTCTCCTCGCTGACCCGCCGCGTGGCGGAAGCGACCGGAACGGAAGCGGCTGATGTCAAACCCGTTCCCGTCATTATCGAACGCGCCGATACCGCGCATGGTCCCGATGTCGGGTTTGGCGTGCCAGTAGCCGCCGAAAGCGCGGCTGGCGCAGTCACAGACGAAGCCGGGGAAGCGGTGCCGGCCACCGTCAAGGTAGAACCCAAGGAAGGCGACACCCCTTCGCTTCTCTCGGCGCTTCGCTTCGAGGACGCCACCGCCAGCAAGATCGACACCAGCGCCTACGTCTGCATCCGCGACACTAAAGTGCTGAATGCATGGGTGGCCGAGGCGATGGAGACCGGCATCGTCGCCTTCGACACCGAGACCAATTCAGCCGATCCGATGCGGGCCGAGCTGATCGGCCTGTCCATAGCCACCGCGCCCGGTCGCGCCGCCTATGTGCCGCTCGCTCATAAAAGCGGCAATGGCGACCTGCTCGGCGGCGGAATGGTCGAAAACCAGATCCCGATCCGTGAGGCGCTTGGCATCCTGAAGCCGTTGCTGGAGGACAAGTCGGTTCTCAAGATCGTGCAGGAGCTGAAATACGACCTCGTCGTCATGAGCCGCCACGGCATCGATGTCGCCCCCTTCGACGACACCATGCTGATTTCCTACGTGCTCGATGCAGGCACGTCCGGCGGCCACAGCATGGCGGCTCTGTCGGAAAAGTGGCTCGGCCACTCGACCATTGCCCTCAAGGAGCTCGCCGGCTCTGGAAGAAGCTTCGTCGGCTTCGACCAGGTCGATATCGACAAGGCAACGGCTTATGCCGCGGAGCATGCCGATGTGACGCTCCGGCTCTGGCGGGTGCTGAAGCCACGGCTTGCCGCCAAGGGCCTGGTCTCGGTCTACGAGCGGCTGGAACGGCCGCTGGTGCCGGTTCTGGCAAGGATGGAGCAGCGCGGCATCTCCGTCGACCGGCAGATCTTGTCGCGGCTCTCCGGCGAACTGGCACAGGGCGCCGCGCGGCTGGAGGATGAAATCTATCAGCTTGTTGGCGAGCGCATCAATATCGGCTCGCCAAAACAGCTCGGCGACATCTTGTTCGGCAGGATGGGCCTGCCGGGGGGCTCCAAGACCAAGACCGGCCAATGGTCGACCTCGGCTCAGCTCCTCGAGGACCTCGCCGCCGAGGGCCACGAGCTGCCGCGCAAGATCGTCGACTGGCGCCAGCTGACCAAATTGAAATCGACTTATACCGATGCGCTGCCCGGTTTCGTCCATCCCGATACGAAGCGCGTCCACACCTCATACGCGCTTGCCGCGACGACTACGGGCCGGCTGTCGTCCTCCGATCCCAATTTGCAGAACATTCCGGTACGCACCGTCGAGGGGCGAAAGATCAGGACGGCTTTCATCGCCGACAAGGGCAACAAGCTGGTTTCCGCCGACTACAGCCAGATCGAGTTGCGCGTGCTCGCCCATGTCGCCGAGATCCCGCAGCTCAAGCAGGCGTTTGCCGACGGCGCCGACATCCACGCCATTACCGCGTCGGAGATGTTCAACGTGCCGGTCGAGGGCATGCCCGCGGAGATACGCCGCCGCGCCAAGGCGATCAATTTTGGCATCATTTACGGCATTTCCGCCTTTGGCCTGGCCAACCAGCTGTCGATCCCGCGCGAAGAGGCCGGCGCCTATATCAAGAAATATTTCGAGCGCTTCCCGGGCATCCGCGACTATATCGACGCGACCAAAGCCTATGCCCGCGAATACGGCTATGTCGAAACGATCTTCGGCCGCCGCATCCATTATCCGGAGATACGGTCGTCGAATCCTTCAGTCCGTGCCTTCAACGAGCGCGCCTCGATCAATGCCCGGCTGCAGGGCACCGCAGCCGACATAATCCGCCGCGCCATGATACGCATGGACGATGCGCTGGAAAAGGCGAAGCTCTCCGCCCGCATGTTGCTGCAAGTGCATGACGAGTTGGTCTTCGAGACGGCCGAAGCGGAGGTCGAGGCGACGATCCCCGTCGTGCGCCATGTGATGGAGAACGCCGCGATGCCAGCGGTGTCGATGTCGGTGCCACTGCATGTCGACGCCCGCGCCGCCGACAATTGGGAAGAGGCGCATTAGTTCGGGGCCGCTATCGACTTCCCGTTTAGGAAGGCAGTATCTGGTGACTCCCTTCCCTCAGTGTGCCATTTTTCGGTTCAAGGTTCACGACAAGCAGCCGTGTGCTATATTGCCCCCATGATCACCAAGACACTTGAGAATCTGGTAAAGCACGCGGAAGCTTGGCCTCGCGAAGACCAGGAGGAGCTAGCCGACTATGCCCGCGTCATCGAGGCGCGCCGAACGGGTCTGTATGCCACGTCGGAAACAGAGCGCCGCGCCGTGACAGCAGGACTCGCAGAGGCCGATCACGGCACTTTCGTAGATGAGGATACGGTTCGAGCCGCCGACATTCGCCGCAGGCGATGAAGGTCCGATTCACGCGGCAAGCCTTTGCCGAACGCGAGGCGATTTTCAATTACCTCGAAGAGCGGTCACCTCAGGGCGCCTATTCAGTCATTTCCCGGATCCAGGCTGGGATTTCGCGACTTGCCGAATTTCCGGAAAGTGGCCACGCGACCGACATCCCTGACGTTCGCGTTCTCTTCATAGGTCACTATCCCTACAAGGTTTTCTACCGCGCCCGTGCCGATGCAATCGAGATCCTGCACATCCGGCATACCTCAAGAAGGCCCGTTTCCTAGGTGCCGTCATTGGCACCCCGAGGCTTCGAGGACCGATCCGCTTCCTTGCCCTGTCTTAGAGCTTTGCCCTCAGGCTTTCCTGATCTAAGCCGCCTCGGCCAGGCATTTCGCACACGTCCCGCGGAACTCGATCACCGCCTTCTTGGCGGCGAAGCCGGTCGAGCGTACCCATTCGTCGAGCCGGTGTCCGACATCATGGTCGGAAAATTCGGTCACCTGCCCGCATGTGTCGCAGATGGCAAAGGCGGTCATCGAATGGCTGTGGTCGTGCGGCTCGGCGCAGGCGACAAAGGAATTGAGGCTTTCGAGCCGGTGCACGAAGCCGGACTTCACCAGCGTGTCGAGCGCGCGATAGACTTGCAGCGGTGCTCGAAAACCCCGATCGCGAAGCTGGTCGAGCAATGTATAGGCGCTAAGCGGCCCGCTGGCGGCCTCGAGTTTCTCGAGCACGCACAGCTGGTTTTTCGTCAGCACATCCCTTGCCGCCATGATCCTGTTTCCAACCCGTATTGCGCCGGTTGCACTGCAAGCGGCTCCAGTTCTCTCCAGATAGCGACGAACCGGCCTTTTTGCTACTGTTTCTGTGTCTGCATGGCCCAGAAGCCGGCCAACTCCGGGCAGGCCCAAGCAGACATTGGCGGCCGAGTAAAAAAACGGCGGGAGCAGTTCCCGCCGTACCTGTTCGGCTATGCGCTGCCAATCACTTCCGTGGCGGATCACTTCCGTGGCGGATCACTTCCGTGGCGGACCCTTGCGCTCGGCGGAGGCGGCCCACAGATTGATATCGGCTTCGCGCGCGTAGGTGTCGATATCGGCGAGCTCGGCATCGCTGAAGTCGAGCGCCTTCAGCGCGCCGACGCAATCCTCGACCTGTTCCGGTCGGCTGGCGCCGATCAGCGCCGAGGTCACCCGGCCCTTGCGCAGCACCCAGGCCAGCGCCATCTGCGCCAGCGTCTGCCCGCGTCGGCTGGCAATCGCGTTCAGCGCCTTGATGTTGGCGATGGTCTTGTCGTTGATGAAGGCCGGCCTCAGCGACTTGCCTTGGCTGGCGCGGCTGCCCTCCGGGATGCCGCCGAGATATTTGTCGGTCAGCATGCCTTGCGCCAGCGGCGTGAACACGATCGAGCCGACGCCGAGCCCCTCCAGCGTGTCGAGCAGACCATCGTCCTCGACCCAGCGGTTGAGCATCGAATAGCTCGGCTGATGGATGATGCAAGGCGTGCCGAGCTGCTTCAAAATGTCGGCGGCCTCGCGCGTGCGCTGCGAATTGTAGGAGGAGATGCCGGCATAAAGCGCCTTGCCCGAGCGCACCGCCTGATCGAGCGCGCCCATCGTTTCTTCCAGCGGCGTTTCGGGGTCGAAGCGGTGCGAATAGAAGATGTCGACATAGTCGAGCCCCATCCGCTTCAGGCTCTGGTCGAGGCTGGCCAACACATATTTGCGCCCACCCCACTCGCCATAGGGTCCGGCCCACATCTCATAACCGGCCTTAGTCGAGATGATCAGCTCGTCACGATAGGAGGAGAAATCCGTCCGCAGGATTTCGCCAAAAGCCGTCTCCCCCGAACCGGGCGGCGGGCCGTAATTGTTGGCGAGGTCGAAATGCGTGATGCCGAGATCGAAGGCCTTGCGCGCGATCGCCTGCTTGGTTCGGTGCGGTGTGTCGTCACCGAAATTGTGCCAGAGCCCGAGCGAGATCGCCGGCAATTTCAGGCCGGATCGCCCGCAGCGATTATAGACCATTTTCTCGTAGCGGTTTTCGGCGGGCACATAGGGCATGGGAGATCCTCAAAGCAAAAGCGAGCCCGGCAGCTGCTACCGCGAAAAGGGTGAGTCGGCTCTGCCCTCACCCTTAGCCTCTCCCCGTTTCTATGGGGAGAGGGGTCGACGGAAAACAGCACGTGTCGCAATCACTGAAGCGCTCATGCTATTTCTTCTTTGCCAAGAGCCCTTTCTTCTTCGCCAACAGCCCTTCCGCATCCTTGACGCCCAGGGCCGCAGGCCGTTCGCAGGTGGTCTGCATGGCAACGAACTTTCCGCTCGCGCCCGACCGCAACATGCCGGTCATCACATCGACGGCATGCAGCGCAAGTTCCATCGAGCACCGATGCGGCCGGCCTTCCGTGATCGCCAGCGCCATGTCGGCGAGACCGGCGGTGCGATAGTTAGCCATCATGCCGTGCGAATGCATCTGGTTGGCCACGCCGAACGGATGCTTCCACTTCGGCAGCTTCTTGACCGGCTTGGCGGCATCGGTGATGCAAACGTCACCGCCGAAGAAATTCGGATCCGGCAAAAACACCGTGCCCAACTCGCCGTAGAGTTCCATCGGCGCATGGCCATGGCTCCAAACGTCCCAGCTGGTATTGAGCGTCACCACGGCGCCATTCTCGAACTCCATCACGCCGTGGATCGTCGTCGGCGTGGCGACCAGGACTTTTTCGCCCGCGCGAGGCTTGGACGAGATGGTACGCTCCGTCGTCGGGATCGAAGCGAACGCCGCCACCTGCTTTACCGGCCCGATCAGCTGGATCAAATTGGTGATGTAGTAGGGTCCGATATCGAGCACCGGGCCAGCGCCAGGCTGGAAGAAGAAGTCCGGATTGGGGTGCCAATGCTCCATCCCATGGTTCATCACGTGGCATGTGCCGCTGGTGATCTTGCCGAGCTTTCCAGTATCGATCAGGTTGCGGACAAGCTGGTGCGCGCCGCCGAGGAAAGTGTCGGGAGCCGAGCCGATGCGCAGTCCATCTCTCTCGGCCATCTTCTTCAGGTCGAGCCCTTCCTTGACCGACAGCACGAATGGCTTTTCCGAATAGACGTGCTTGCCGGCATCGAGGATCTGTTTCGACACCTCGTAGTGCACCGCCGGAACGGTGAGGTTGACGATGATGTCGATATCGCCAGCCTTGAGCAGCCCTTCGACTGTCTCGGCGCGCAGCTTGAACTCCTTCGCCCGCGCCTTGGCCGCATCCATGTTGATATCCGCGCAGGCGCGCATCTCGATGCCGCGAAACAGCGGCGCGAACGAGAAATACGCCTTTGAAATGTTGCCGCAGCCGATGACGCCGATCCCAAGTTTTTTTGCCATGCTGGTTTGCTCCTAATAGGTCTTGGCGGCTGCGATCGAGCGGCGGGCGAAGCGCTCGATGTCGTTGGGGTTGTCCTGTTCCATGACGTAGTATTTGGCGGCGCTCTTGGCGCGCAGCGCCTTGATCAGACCGGCCCAGTCGATCGTGCCGTGGCCGACATCCGACCAGCCGTCCTCGTCGAGACCCTCGCCTGGCTTGGCGATGTCCTTGACATGGACGGCGGCGATGCGTTTGCCATATTTCTCGATCCAGGGCAGCGGATCGTCGCCGCCGCGCACCACCCAGGCGACGTCCATCTCCCAGCCGATGTCGGGCGCTGCCGTCAGGATATGGTCCTGCGGCACCGAACCATCGGCAAGCTGCTTGAACTCGAAATCATGATTGTGCCAGGCAAAGCCGTAGCCGGCTTTCTCAGCCGTCTCGCCGACCTTGGCCAGGCGTGCGCCGAAGCCGCGCCAGCCGGCCGCGTCGGTCGGCCTGCTCTCGGCGACCAGATAGGGGCAGATGAGCAGCGTGATGCCGAGCGCGTCGGCGATTTTGCGCACGCCGTCAAAATCGTTCTCGAGCGCATCGATCGAGAAATGGCCGGTCGGCATGGCGAGCCCGTTCTTGTCGAGTTCGGCACGAAACGCCTTGGGGTCGTCATAGACGCCGCCGAACCCTTCGACTTGCGCATAGCCGAGCTCGCCCAGCATCTTGAGCACCGCTTCCCAAGGTTGGAAATTGCGGGCGCTGTAAAGTTGGAATGACCAGTTCATCGTCTCTCCGTTCTCTGGGGGATGGATGGGCTTGAGGTGAAATTCTGGGGAGTTACAGGCGGGCGCCGGTTGCGGCGTCGAACAGCGAAGCGCGCATCGGGTCAAAACCGATGCTCACCGTGTCGGCATTGTTTGGCGTGCGCTCGGATGTCACCCTAACCGTGAAATTCTGATTTCCGAGCTTCAGCCAGACCAGCGTGTCGGACCCCATGGGTTCGACGACGACGACATTTGCCGTGGCTGTGAACGGCCATCCGGAGCCGCTGTTGAACGCGACATGCTCGGGCCGGATACCGAACACGGCCGCCCCCGGCACGGGCTCCTTTTCGAAAGCGTAGGTGGCGAGCGGGATCCGCACATCCTCGGCGACGAAGTGCCAGGTGCCATCATTTTTCTCCAGCCGGCCATCGAGGAAATTCATCGCCGGCGAGCCGAGGAAGCCGGCGACGAAACGGTTGACCGGGCGGTTGTAGATGGTCTGCGGTGCGTCGAGCTGCTGGATGACGCCGCCCTTCATCACCGCGATGCGGTCGGCCAGCGTCATCGCCTCGATCTGGTCGTGGGTGACATAGATCATCGTGTTCTGCAGCTTGCTGTGCAGCAGTTTTATCTCGACACGCAGCTCCGCGCGCAGCTTGGCGTCGAGATTGGAAAGCGGCTCGTCGAACAGGAAGACGTCGACGTCGCGCACCAGCGCCCGCCCGATCGCCACACGCTGGCGCTGGCCGCCCGAAAGCGCCGACGGCTTGCGCTGCAGCAATGGCTCGATCTGCAGGATCTCGGCGGCCCGCGCGATGCGCTTGGCGATTTCGTCCCTGGGGATGCCGGCAACGCGCAGCCCGAAGGACAGGTTCTTTTCGACAGTCATCTGCGGGTAGAGCGCATAGGACTGGAACACCATGCCGATGCCACGGTCCTTGGGCTCCTCCCAGGTGACGTTCTTGCCCTTGATGAAGATGCGGCCGTCCGAAACGTCGAGCAGTCCGGCGATGCAGTTGAGCAAGGTCGACTTGCCGCAGCCGGACGGCCCGAGCAGCACGATGAACTCGCCCTCGGCGACATCGATGTTGAGCGTTTCCAGCACCGAAATTGCGCCGAAATTCAGCGACAGGTCCTGGATTGAGACACTGGGATTTTCGAGTCTTGTCATCATCATCCTTTCACCGCGCCGGCGGCGATGCCACGCACGAAAAGCTTGCCGGAAACGAAGTAGACGACGAGCGGTACCAGGCCGGTCAGGATGGTGGCGGCCATGTTGACGTTGTATTCCTTCACGCCTTGCACCGAGTTGACGATGTTGTTGAGCTGCACCGTCATCGGATAGGTGTCGGGGCGGGTGTAGACGACGCCGAACAGGAAATCGTTCCAGATGCCGGTCACCTGCAGGATGATGGCGACGACGAAGATCGGCAGCGACATCGGCAGCATGATGCGGAAATAGATGCCCCAGAAGCCGGCGCCATCGACGCGCGCCGCCCGGAACAGTTCCTCCGGCATCGAAGAGAAGTAATTTCGGAACAACAGCGTCAGGATCGGCATGCCGAAAATGGAATGGACGATCACCAGGCCGCTCAGGCTGCCGTAGAGGCCGATTTCGCGCAGGATGATGACGATCGGATAGATCATCACCTGATAGGGGATGAAGGCGCCGACGATCAGGATCACGAAGAAAGTGTCGGCGCCCTTGAAGCGCCAGTTGGCGAGCGCGTAGCCGTTCACCGAAGCGATCGCGATCGACAGGACGACCGACGGAACGGTGATGCGCACCGAGTTCCAGAAGCCGCGCGAGAGCCCGTCGCAGTTGAGGCCGGTGCAGGCGCTGGACCAGGCCTTTACCCAAGGCTCGAAGGTGATCTCGAGCGGCGGCGAGAAGATGTTGCCGAGGCGTATCTCCGGCATGCCCTTGAGCGATGTCACCACCATCACGTAGAGCGGCAGCAGATAATACAGCGCCACCACGATGAGCGTGCCATAGAGGAAGATGTTGCGGCGCGAGAACACATGCCGCGGCTTCGGCCCTCGCGGCCCGGATGCCTCAAGCCCGATAGAGCCCGTACCGGCAGGCAGGGGAACGGCAAGATCAGCCACGCTTCTTGCCTCCGAATTCGAGATAGGCCCAGGGAACGATGACGACCACCACCGACAGCAGCATCATGGTCGAGGCAGCAAAACCCTGGCCGAGGTTCTGGGCGAAGAACATGTAGTCATAGACATATTTGGCCGGCACTTCGGAGGCGATGCCGGGACCGCCGCTGGTCTGCGCGACAACCAGGTCATAGACCTTGACGATGCCGGCGGCGATGATGACAAGCGCGGTGATAAAGACCGGTCGCATCATCGGGATGATGATGAAGAGATAGGTCTTTAGGGTGGGTATCCCATCCACCCGCGCGGCCTTCCAGATATCCTCGTCGATGCCGCGCAGGCCCGCCAGCATCAGGCACATGATGAGGCCGGTGCCTTGCCAGAGCGCGGCGATCAAGATGCCGTAGATGACGATGTCGGAATTGTAGAGCGGATCGAAGCTGAAGCTTTCCCAGCCGAGGCCGCGCACCACCCCCTGGATTCCGAACTCCGGGTTGAGCAGCCATTGCCAGACAAGACCGGTGACGATGAAGGAAAGCGCGAAGGGGTAGAGGAAGATGGTGCGAAACGTGTCCTCGAAGCGGATCTTCTGGTCGAGCAGCGCCGCCAGTATGAAGCCGATGACCAGAGAGAACACCAGCGACAGCACGCCGTAGACCAGCAGGTTCTCAATCGAGACCAGCCAACGCGGCGTCGACCACAGTCGATAATATTGGTCGAGCCCGACGAAGTTCAGCCGCGGCAGCAGCTTCGAATTGGTGAAGGAATAGAGCACCGTCCAGGCGCTGCCGCCGACGAAGATCACCAGTGCGGTGAGGACCATCGGAATCGAGGCGACCTTGGCGTTAAGGTTGCGGAAGAGTTGGTTGGGGCGTTCGCTCTTGCTCATCTGCACAGCCGGGCTGGATCGGGTAAGGCCGAAGGGTCAGGGCCAAGGGTCAAGACTTGACCCGGAGCTCCCGGCCCCGCGGTCGCGAGCCGGGAGCGAGCGGTTCGTCGATCGTCAGTCCGCTGAGGCGACGATGTCGGCGAAGCGCTTTTGCGCCTCTTCCACGGTCATGTCCGGCTTGGCGAAGAACTCGGAGAAAAGGTCCTCCTTCTGCTTTTGGGTGTCTTGCGACAGCAACTGGTCCGTCCAGGGCATGACGCTGCCTTTGGCCAGGATGTCGAGCCCTTTCTTCATGCAGTCGTTCGCCGCCTTGAGGTCGATATCGCCGCGCACCGGCAGCGAACCCTTCTTGAGGTTGAAGGCGACCTGCGTCTTGGGATCGAGCAGCGTTTTGGCCAGCGCTTCCTGCGCCTTGGACTTTTCAGCGTCCTGCAGCAGCGGGAAGTAGAAGGCGTCGCCGCCGGTGGCGATGACCTCGTTTAGGCCAAGGCCGGGAAGGCACGTATAATCCTTGCCGGCGGTCTGGCCGGCAACCTGGAACTCGCCCTGCGCCCAGTCGCCCATGATCTGGCCGCCGGCCTTGCCGGAGATGACGAGATTGGTGGCCTGGTTCCAGTCCTGCACATTGGTGTTCTTCGCCATCTTGCGGGCATCGTCCGCAGCCTTGAACACCTTGGCGACTTCGGGCCCGGCGGCGAATTCGGCATCCTTGTCGCGATAGACCTTCAAGAAAGCGTCGGTGCCGCCGACCGCCGTAAGCAGCACGTCGAAGGCGCCCGAGGATTGCCAGGGCTGCCCGCCGACCGCCAGCGGTATGATGCCTGCCTTCTCCAGCGCCGGGGCGGCCGCGACATATTCATTCCAATTCTTCGGCACCGGCACACCGGCCTTTTCGAAGGCCGCGTTCGACAGCCACAGCCACTGCCAGGAGTGAATGTTAACCGGCACGCAATAGATCTTGCCGTCGAGGGTACAGCCGTCGAGCAGGCTCTTCGGCTGTACGATTTCCGCCCACTTGTCCCTGGTGGCGAGCTCGGTCAAATCGCGCATCAGACCGGCCTGCACCAGTTCTTCCGCTTGCCTTCCGTGGTTGAACTGGGTGGCGCCCATAGGGTCGCCGCCAGTGATGCGGCTGATCATGATCGGCCGCGCCGTGCCGCCGGAGCCGGCGATGGCGCCGTCGACCCAATGATTGCCTGTCGCGTCGAACGCCTTGGCGAATTCGGCGACCGCCGCCGCCTCGCCGCCCGAAGTCCACCAATGGGTGACTTCCAGATCCGTCGCTGCCGCCGGGCCGGCGAATGGCAGCGCGGTTGTCACCGCCAACGCAGCGGTCATGATTTGGTATCGCATTTCGGCTCCTCCCAGAATCTGAAACGTTACAGATTTTCGATAAGGCAATTGCGGGAGGCGCGCAACCCCCGAACAGGAGCAGCTCGGCATTTTTTCGAGTCGCGAACAAACCCGCCGCGCAATGTCCGCCTACTGCACCGCAGCAAGCCAGGTTGCATTGCAGAAATGATGCTGCAACGCTTGAAATTCGGCAAAGCCTTGCTCCGCGGGCAAGTCCTTGCCGACGCACACCGACTTTGCGTCGAACGGAGCGCCGCTCATCCAATCCAGCTTTTACTGGCCGCTGCGCGATGGCAAGTGACAATCTGTAACGTTTCAGTATATAGGGTGTTCATCACCGATTGCCGACCTGCACGGCAACTGCTATGCGCCTGACGGGCGGGATGAATGGACAGACATCAGACGGAAAAGGACGACGAGGCGTCGGCACTGGGCCGGCCGACGCTGAAGACGCTTGCCTTCATGACCGGGCTGGGCGTCACCACAGTGTCACGGGCGCTGAAGGACGCGCCCGAGATCGGCGCCGAAACCAGGCGACGCGTCCAGCTTGTCGCCAAGCAGATCGGTTACCGGCCGAACCGCGCCGGTGTGCGCCTGCGGACCGGCAAGACCAACGTCATCAGTCTCGTGCTCAACACCGAGCGCGAGATCATGAGCTTTGTCTCGGACATCATCTACGGCGTGTCGGAAGTCATCGCCGACACACCCTATCACCTGATCGTCACGCCCTATTCACGCTCGCAGGATCCCCTGGATCCGATACGTTATCTGGTGGAGACCGGCTCCGCCGACGGCGTCATCATTTCGCGCACCCAGCCGAACGACCCCAGGGCCCGTTACATGCTCGAGCGTGGCATCCCCTTTGCCACGCATGGCCGCACCGATATGGGGCTGATCCACCCCTATCATGATTTCGACAATTACGCGTTCGCGACCGAGGCTGTGCGCCACCTGGCCGGCATCGGCCGCCGCAGGCTGGCTCTCCTGGCGCCTCCAGTCGAGCTGACCTACCACAGTCATACGCTGAACGGCTTCACCGATGCGCTGAGCGAGGTCGGCGCCAGCGAGATCCCGTTCAACATCGTTTCGGTCGACCATTCGATCGAGCAGATCAGGATGAGGACCGCGCAGCTGATGCGCCGCGAGGTCAGGCCGGACGGTTTCGTCAGCAGTGCCGCTGCCGCGACACTCGCCATCGTCGCCGGCATCGAGGACGCCGGCCTCAAGCTCGGCCGGGATGTCGACGTGGTGTCCAAGCAGTCGTCCGACCTGCTGCACCTGTTCCGCAGGGAATTGCTGGTGGTCAACGAGAACTTCCGGCTGGCCGGCGCCGAGCTCGCCCGCTCGGTGTTGGGCTGGATCGGCGGCGCAACACCCGGCTCCTTGCAGAGCCTGAGCAAGCCGACCGAGGTTCTGGCCTATCGCCCTCCCGACTAGAGCAGATACGTTCAAATTGAACTGGGCATCCCGCTCCATCTATTTGTCTTAGCGCATTTCTGCGGCGCCAAGTGATTCCACTGGCTGCAAAATGCGCGCTGCTGACTGGCGCCTTGGGCCGCATCCAGTCGGTCCGGTTTCAGACCGTGGAAGGGAAAAGCGGTCATTGGCTTTTGCGGACGCTGCTGAAACCCAACTAGCAATTCTGTTTCATATCGCCTTCGATAGTCGCAGCGTCCTTGGCCCTTTATGAAATCATCTCTCGTAAGGCCCGAGTCCGAGCGTCAATTTCTGCCCGGCCTCTTGTCCCCGCGTGGCGGTATGGTTCTAGATAGCGCAGCCGATATGAGTTGGCCGTCGCAAATTCGTTGAGGTCGCTTTGCTGGCGATCCACGACGATCCACCCGTTTACCGAAAGAATGGTGAGTGCAGAGGTGATGTGCTGGCGCGCAATCCCTGAATATTCTGTGATTTTGTCGTAGCTCAGATCAACCCGGTTCGTCTCGTTGGCGGCATCTTGCTGTTCTCCCTAATCCATCGCTAGTGCGCCGCCATCTATGTGCGCCAATAGGCAGGCTGCCCAAGCACTAAGGCGAACACAGCGCCATCTCGCCCCGAATAGAACTTAACTACTTGCGTTAAGTCGCGTTGACAAGGCGGAATTATCGGCTATGTTCGAAGCTGATGGACATCGAGTTCGCAGACCCGCGCCTAGCGCTGATTGAGACGGAAGCCGCAGCGGACAGCCGCTTGCCAGTCGCCGTCATCCAGACTGCGCGTCAACGCTTTAGCGTCATGCGGGCAGCGCCTGATGCGCGCACGCTGCACAACTGGAGGAGTCTTGGCTTGAAGCCGCGCGCTGGATCGGCGGAGCACCTCGTGGTGCTCTCGCCGCAATGGGCGATAGTGGTCAAAATCATAGAAAAGAACGGCATCATGACGGTGGTCATTACAGCAATGGAAGAGCATCTGCGGGTGGTGGCATGACGGGGAACAGCAATCAGGTAGCCATCGAGCCACCGGGCACGTTTATCAAGATGGAGCTGGAAGCGCGTGGATGGTCGCAGCGCGATCTCGCCTTCATTCTTGGCCAGACCGAGCAGCAGCTCAATCCGCTTTTGTCCGGCAAGCGTGGCATCACCCCCGATATGGCGCGCCTGCTCAGCGACGCGTTCGATACGTCGCCGGAGTTCTTCCTGAACCTTCAGGGCCGTTATGACCTGCAGAATGCCAAGGAGCCGGATCCGGCGGTGAAGACTCGGGCCGGGCTGCAGGCTCACTTCCCCGTACGCGACATGATCCGGCGCGGTTGGATTCAGGACGGCGAAGCATCCCTGCTCCATCTCCAAATGTCTCGCTTCTTCGAAGCAGCCAATGACGATATGCTGGGTGACATCGCATTCGCTGCGAAGCGCACGCATTATGACGCTACGCCGCCGCATCAGCTCGCGTGGGTGTTTCGAGTACGCCAGCTTGCCAGACAGATGGAGGTCGAAACTTTTTCGACCGAAAAGCTCGGTGCACTTCTGCCCAAATTGCGCAGCTTGATGGTCGATCCCGAAGCGGTCGCCTTCGTGCCAAGCTTCTTGGCGGGCTGCGGAGTCCGCTTTGTCGTCGTCGAGGTTCTGCCCAACGCCAAGATCGATGGGGTCTGTACCTGGCTTGACGATGGGTCCCCCGTGATCGGCATGTCTACGCTGTACGATCGGCTCGATAACTTCTGGTTCGTACTACGGCATGAGATCGAGCATGTACTGCAGGGTCATGGCAAACAATCGATCGGGATAGTCGATCACCTGACGGGCGAGAGCGCCAACGATGCAAACGGAGAGGCGGACGAGGAGACTGTTGCCAACACTGCGGCCGCCGACTTCTGCGTCCCGTCAGCGAAGATGTCGTCCTTCTATGCCCGCAAGCATCCCTATTTCTCGGAGCGCGACGTTGTCGGTTTCGCGGCGCTATTGGCCATCCACCCCGCGATCGTGGTTGGCCAGCTCCAGAAGCGGATGAAACGCTTCGATTATCTGCGCAAGTATCAGGTTCCGGTCCGTGGGCATCTCCTCAAGGAGGCCATCGCCGATGGCTGGGGCAATGTGGCCGAAGCACAGCTTTAGGGATAGGATCTACACGTGGCGACCTTCAGCGAACAGATGCAAGCGATCTTTGGACGCTATACCGAGGAAGTAAGTACGGACCCCGTTTCGCTGGATGAGGTCGCGGCCTGGGCGATCGAGCGCGGGCTTTACAGGCCCGCCCCGCGCGACATCGTGAAAATCTGTCGCGACGCTTTGGCGGACAGCCTGCGCCAGGAGAAGCGTGTCGATGAGAAAGGGCGCAAGTATCGCGCCAAACATTCGATCCGTACCTGGATCGAAGGCCAGCAGCTGAGCCTGTGGGCTGATATCGACATGGCACCACGCTCCTTCTTAGAAAAGTCTTTCGGTCAGCGTCGTAAATCGATCGCGGATGACTGTTTCCAAATCAAACAGGATGTCGACCACTTCAATGACGAGCATCCGGAGGAAGAGCCCATTCAGATGATCATCGACTTCACGGATGACGTTGCCGAGATGGAAGCCGCTGTGCGGCAGGATACAGGAGACGAAGAGGCTGCGTAAGCAGTCTGGCCGGTGAATCCCACAGTCAGCCGTCCCGAGATGGCTAGGCCCCGAACCCGAACGAACGACCGCTTTCAGGCTGTCCGTTCCGCGCGTCGAACGGCGTAGATGCGGCGCGTTCCAGACCGGCAGCTGTAGGGCCGAAACCAAACAGGAAGCTTCTATCTTCCAAGCAAGATAGTGAAAGTTCCTCCGCATTGTACAAACCGTTTCAGGAGTACCTTCCATCTCCGGAGGCCGCTTCGCGGCCGCGGTAGCTCCGGAAGCGCAAGCCCCGCATGCAGATCGACCGTCCTACCAAGTGACTGCTATGTACTTGGTCTCGCAGAACTCAAGAATCCCATGGTGGGCGCCCTCGCGGCCGAGCCCGCTTTGCTTCGTTCCGCCGAATGGCGCTGCGGGGTCCGACACGAGACCGCGATTCAGCCCGACCATGCCGCTGTCCATCCGCTCCGAGACGCGCATGCCGCGCGCCAGATCTCGGGTATAGACATACGACATGAGACCGTATTCCGTGGCATTGGCCAGCTCGATAACCTCGTCGTCGGTATCGAAAGTCGTGAGTGCGGCAATCGGACCGAAAATCTCCTCAGCCGAAATCCTCGAATCCGGCGAGACGCCGGACAGCACGGTTGGAGCGAAGAAGTATCCTTTACCGTCGAGCGGTGCGCCGCCCACAAGCACCTTGGCGCCTCTCGTTGTGGCGTCCGTTACCAAGCCGGTGAGCCGCTCGACGGCCTTCCTGTTGATCAACGGACCGCATTGCGATTTGGGATCGTATCCGGCCCCGACCTTCATCACCTTCATTCGTTCGACGAGCCCGGCGGAAAATGGCTCGGCAATGCCGGACTGGACGTAGAAGCGGTTCGCCGCCGTACAAGCTTCTCCGCCGTTGCGCATCTTCGCCACCATTGCGCCCTCGATGGCCGCATCCAAGTCGGCATCGTCGAAGATGATGAAGGGGGCATTTCCGCCGAGTTCCATAGAGCACGACACGATCGTTCCAGCTGCTTCGCGCAGGAGTGTCCTGCCGACCTCGGTGGAACCAGTGAAGGAGAGCTTACGCACGCGGGGATCGTTCAGCATGGCGCTGACGACTGGGCCAGACTGCGAGGTGGTGACCACGTTGACCACGCCGTCAGGCACTCCGGCTTGCTTATAAAGGTTGGCCAGGACGAGCGCGGTCAGCGGCGTCTCCGTAGCAGGCTTCAAGACGCATGTGCAGCCCGCCGCCAGCGCCGGTCCGATCTTGCGAGTGGCCATGGCAGCCGGGAAGTTCCAAGGGGTGACCAAAACCGCGACCCCGATCGGCTGATGTTGAACGATGATCTTGTTTGCGCCGCTCGGTGCCGTCGATATCTCGCCATTGAGACGAACGGCCTCCTCCGCAAACCAGCGAAAGAACTCCGCTGCGTAGACCACCTCGCCCTGCGCGTCGTTCAAGGTCTTGCCGTTTTCCAGGCTTATGAGCTCGGCCAGCATGTCCTTGTTTTCGATCATTAGCTCGAAGCAGCGGCGCAGGATCTCAGAACGCTTGCGCGGAGCGGTGGCCGCCCAGCCCTTCGCGGCTCTGTGCGCGGCCGCTACCGCCTCCATCGCGTCGTCGACCGTCGCATCCGCCACAGACACGATCACGTCTCCGCTCGATGGATCAATGACCTCTATGTTTTTCCCCTCCGTGCCGCCTCTCCATTGTCCGTCGATGAAAAGGCCGATGGGCAGCGAAGCGATACCTAGACTGAGAGGCGAAGAGGGTTTTGCAGCAACGTTCACGTCAGCTGGCCTTTCCTTGATCGTTGATCGGCGAAAGTGGATCCGGAAAGTTCCGCGAGATCCACCAGTCCTGTTGGATCGGCGCCGCCAAGCAGACGCTTTACATTCTGCACGGTCGTTAACGCCGCGCTATCCGCTTGCGTGCTTGCCGCGATATGCAGTGTGATGACGACGCGCGGATGCGCCCAGAGAGGATGCTCTGGCGGCAGCGGCTCCGGATCGGTCACGTCGATGAATGCGCCGGACAGCCTGCCGCTATCCAAGGACGACAGCAGCGCGTCGGCGTCGAGCTGACGTCTCCTGCCGGCGTGGACGAGGCAGGCGCCGCGCGGAAGGGCGCCGAACAGGTGGTCGTTCAGAATTCCGGTCGTATTCCCGGTTAGCGGCAGCAGGCAGACGAGTATGTCCGTCCGTGCAAGCATCTCCCGCAACCCAGCTTCGCCCTTATGACAAGTCACGCCGTCGATGGATCGCTGTGATCGGCTCCACCCCGAGAGCCGGAAACCGAAGGTCTGTAGCCCGCGAAGTGCGGCCTCACCCAGCACGCCCATGCCCAGCACGGAAACCCTGCGGTCGGCGGCCTGCGGGTGTTGCTCGAATTCCTTCCAGAGGCGACGGCGCTGCTGATCGATGTAGAGATGCAGATTTCGATGAAGCGAAAGGACAGCCATAGCGACATATTCGACGACCATCCTGGTAATACCCTCGTCTACCATGCGAACGAGCTTCACATCTGGAGGAATCGAGGCCCGGGCAAACTGGTCGACTCCCGCGCCGATGCAGAACACAGCCTGGAGGTTGGAATACCGCCGAAGGTTTGCTGGCACGTCCCACGTCATGATGAAGCGGATGTCGTCGTCGCCGATGGCGTCCGGGTCCATGCAGAACCGAACGTCCGGCAGGTGCTTCGAGAACACCTCGGCGAACACGGCCCCTCGCGTCGCATCACAGAGGAACAGGAATGCCATGCCGCCTCACGCATCCTTGCGACGGCGCAGCGTCTTCCGGTCATGGCGCTCATACATCCAGTACACGAGCGGAATGAACCATGGACGGCCGCGGTAAAACGGCACGGCCTTGGGCGACTGATCGAAATCGAATGCGGAGCGCGGCTGCTCCGCGTGCTCGAGGATCTTGAGCGCCGCCTTCTTGCCGAGCCACCGCGCCCAGACAATGCCGGAACCGCAATAGCCAGTCGCGTAAATGGTGTTGCCGCGCGAAAAGATGCGCGGGATCATATCCCGGTGCATGGCGACATTGCCGAACCAGCTATGCGTGATGCCGATATTGTCCAGTTCCGGGAAAAGCCTGGCGAGCTCCGTCCGCAGATTGACGGTCGGCGTGAGCGGATCGCCTGCGGTCGTGCCGTCGCGTCCGCCGAACAAGATACGGGACCCGTCGGGCGACGGGCGGTAGTAGTAGCTCAGCCTGCGCATGTCGCCATGCATCATGCGCGCGGGCATCAGCCAGTCCATAAACTCCTTGCCGACGGGCTCGGTCGCGATAATCCGGCTGCGGACCGGCACGAGCCGACGCCGTAACCAGGGATCGAACCCGTCGGTGTATCCGTCGGTGCATACGAGGAGTTTCTTCGCTAGGACGTCGCCGCGATCGGTAGTGACCCGCACGCCAGCGGTATCGCTGGTGGAACCTAGGACCGCAGTGTTCTCGTGCAGAATGGCGTCGGTCGCGCGCGCGACGCGGATCATGCCGGCGAGCAGCTTCGCGGGCTGAAGACCGCCGATATCCATACGGATCATGCCACCGACATAGAGGTCGGTTCCGATATATTTCCGGACGTCCGATCCGTTGACGGGGAAGGCTTCGATGCCAAGGCTGTCGCCAAGAAAGCCGGCATGACGTCGAAGCTCTTCCGTCTCCCCGGCGGTCATCGCGCCCTCGAACGATCCGGTCAGCACGAACTCAGCATCAATATTCTCCGCCTCGAGAAACCGCCAAAGGTCCTGCCGCGCGGCCTGCCCCTCCAGGAGGATGCCGTTCGCCCTGTCCAGACCGAAGCGCCTGACCAACTCCTTGCGGCTGGGCCGGATGCTGCCGCTTGCCATTCCACCGTTGCGGCTGGAGGCCGCCTGACCCAGCGACTGGCGGTCAAAAAGCTGGACGTGCTTGCCCGCACGCGTCAACTCGATCGCCGCCGACAGGCCCGTATAGCCGCCGCCAACGATCGCCACGTCGCAGCTCCGATCGAGCTTGCGGACCGGCAAAGGCGGAAAGGAGCAATCCTCCCACCAGTATGGCGTGGATTTGATCGATGTGGAAAGCGTCTGTGTCATGAACCGATACTGCTTCCGGGTTGCAAGGAAAGCTCGGGCGCCGACTAGTCTCGACTAACCCAGAGCTTGCGCGTGGTTTCGATGACCTTCCAGACGCCGGAGAAGCCCGGATGCATGACAAATGCGTCGCCGGCCATAATGCGACGCGGCTCCTTGCCGTCCTCGGTCAGCTCGGATACGCCTGATAGGATGACGCAGACCTCGAAAGTCTTGCCTTTTATCGAGCGATAGACGCCCGGCGTCGCCTCCCATAAGCCGGACTGGACCACTCCGTCGGCGGTCTGTGCGATGTCCCAGCTCAGAAAGCGCGGATCGCCTTCGATGAGCCTGTCCGGCGCAGGCTTGCCTTCGCGGGGCCGGGGCAAATCGTTCTGGTCGATAAAGGTGAGGTTGGACATATTGTTGGCCTTTCAGGACTGGCTTCAGCCGGGGATCGACAATCGTTTTTCGAGGAGCTTCATCACCATCAGTGCAACGACGCTGATTGTGAGATAGATGGCGGCGGTTATGATGAAGATGTCCATCACCGCGAACGTCTCGCTCATCAGGCGCTTGGCGTAGCCGGTGACCTCCAGAACGGTAATCGTGGAGGCGAGGCTAGACTCCTTAATGATGATGGCGACTTCGCTGCTGTAGGCGGGCAGCGCCTGTCGCACCGCCAGCGGGAACTTGACGCGCGCGAAAATATGCCAAGGCGACATTCCGCAGGCTTGCGCGGCTTCGATCACGCCCTTGGGCAAGGAGAGAAAAGCCGTGCGAAATGTCTCGGCGGTGTAGGCGCCGGAGTTCAGCACCACGGCAAGAATGGCCGCGTTTAGGCCGTCGCCTATCATCCACCACAGGATCGGGTTGTGGCGTATGAAGCTCACTTGAGCCAATCCGAAATAGATTACGAAGATCTGGACCAACATCGGCGTGCCGCGAAATATCGCGCAATAGGCGTCGCAAAAACTGCGAAGCACCCGGTTTCTCGATCCGCGCGCAAGGCCGACGAGGACTCCTAGCGGCAGACCCAGAACAACGCCGAAGACTGCGATGAGAAGCGTGATCTTGACGCCCTCCAGCAGAAACGGGAACGCATACGTCACGATGCCCAAGTCCATGTCACATCCCTCCGAAGCCGCGGTTGAGGACCCGTTCGATCCTCGAGAATGCGGTTTGGCTCGCGAGCGTCATGGCGAAGAACAAGGCTGCGGCAATGCAGTAGAAGAGCAGCGGCGACCGGGTGATGCCGGCGGCGATCGCAGCGGTCCGCATCAGTTCCTGGAGGCCAACGACCGAGATGAGCGACGTATCCTTGATCGTCATCTGCCACACATTGTTGATGCCGCCGAGCGCGAGCCGCAAGGCGAGCGGAAAGGTGATGCGAAAGAATGTCACCATTGGCGGGAGCGCCAAGGACCGGGCGGCTTCCAGCATCCCGGGGGGCACGGCTTGGAGAGCGCCGCGGATGACCTCGATTGAGTACGCACAGGAGATCAAGGCAATCGCTATGACGCCGACGATCATCGGATAGGCATTCTCGGCAACCTGCTCATAGCCGAACGTTCCCGCGACCGTTCTCACCCAGTCCAAGGAACCGTAGAACAGCAGGTAGATCACCAGCAGTCCCGGAATGCCGCGGATCAAGATGCTGTAGGCGTCCACCATCTGTGAGACGACCATGACCTTCTGCCAGCGCAGGATGGCCAGTGGCGTCGCCACCACGAAACCAAGCAGCATGCCGAGCAGCCCGATCGCAATTGTCACTGCACTGCCGCGCAGGAGAGCCAGCGCCCAGCCATGCTCCACCATCAGAACCCAGAAATCCTGCATAAACTCCATCCCATCCGCCTGCCTTGGGCGACGCCAAGGCAGGCCGCCACTATCGAAGGATCACTGCTTGCAGGGAATGGTGTAGTCGTCCTGGAACCACTGCATGGAAGCTTTCTTGACCGTGCCGTCGTTGATCATCTTGCACAGGGCCGCGTCGACCTTTGCCTTGAGATCGGTGTTGCCTTTGCGCATCCCGACGCCCATGCCTCGGCCGAGGACTTCCGGATCGTCCATGGAAATTATCCTGACATCGATTTTCGCGAAGTTCGCGCCGTCCGGCGTTGCCAGGAAGTCGACCCAGGTCGGTGAATCTCCGAAAGCTACGTCGATGCGGCCGCTAGCAAGGTCTGCAGTCAACTGGGTAACAGCATCGTAGGTTTTCAGATCGGCGCCCGTCATCCGCTTCTCGATGAACCTAGCGTAGGTAGTGCCTGTGACGACACCGACGGTCTTGCCGGCGATCGCCTCCTTGATTTCGTTAAGGCTTTTCAAGGCGGCCAGCGGCGAATCCTTTGCGACCGCGAAGTAAAGAGGCGTCGTTGCATAAGGGATTGAATAATCGATCTTCTTTTCCCGCTCGGCTGTAATGCCAAGACCTGAGATGATGACGTCAAATCGGTCGCTGTCCATTGACGGGACAAGCGAACTGAACGTCTGGACGACGAACTTACATTGGACCTTCAGTTCGGCGCAGATGCCATTGGCGATGTCCGCGTCGAAGCCGGTGACGTTGCCGCTCGGGTCGGCCATGCTGAACTTCGGCGCATCGCCTTCGGTGCCGATTCGCAAAACACCTTCTTCGGCCGAGGCCATAGTCGACGCAGCGGCGACGAGCAGCCCGGATGCGAATGCGTACCTGATAAACTTGCTGACGTTCATCTCTGTTACCCCTTTATTTGGCTTCTAATTATCTGGTGGCCTGCCATCAGGCATTGGCCGGCATGACGCTCGAAAGAAACCGCTTCACCGCTTCGCTCGCGGGGTTTCGAAACAGCTCGCCCGGCGTATCATCCTGCTCGAGGCGGCCCTTTTGCAGGAATATCATTCGGTTCGACACGTCTCTCGCGAACCGCATTTCGTGCGTCACGAGGAGGATTGTCGCACCATCCTCCGCAAGTTTGCGTATGATCTTCAAGACCTCTCCGACCAGTTCGGGATCGAGCGCGGAGGTCGGCTCGTCACACAGCATCAATTTCGGGCGCATCGCCAGGACGCGCGCGAAGGCGACGCGCTGCTGCTGGCCGCCCGAAAGCTGCTGCGGGTAGCGGTCGCGGAAGGTTTCCATGCCGACCCTCGACAGCGCCCAGAGCGCAATCTCTTCTGCCTCCTTCCGAGAAAGTTTAAGCACGTAAACGAGTGCCTCCGTCACGTTGCCGAGGACGGTGCGATGTGGCCAAAGATTGAAGTTCTGGAACACCATTCCGATCTGGCGTCGAAACCCTCTCACCGCAGCCGCGTTGACAATCTTCGGCTCTCCGCGCGCGTCGGAGGTCACAGAGATGGCCTCTCCCATGAATTCGATCTGTCCCGAGGTCGGCGTCTCCAAAAAATTGGTGCAGCGAAGCGCGGTGCTTTTCCCGCATCCCGACGATCCGATCATCGAGACGACCTCGCCTTCCTTCATGCTGAAGCTGACCCCGCCCAGCACCTTCGTGGAGCCGAATACCTTAACGAGATCTTTGACCTTCAGGACTTCGTCCATGGGCGAGACCTTACGACCGAGCATCACTAACCGGCCACCGCGCCATGCGCGTCCAGATCTACGAGCACGCCGTCTACAGCCGCCTTGGCGATACCGACCATCTCGTCGTCGAACACGACGAACGGTGCGTTCCCGCCGAGTTCCATGGAGCAGCTGACGACTCGGTCGGCCGCCTCCTTGCAAGGCTCGGCGGCAGCAGCGGCAGCATCTACCGAGGCGATCGCATCCGCGACGTCGCCGTCGGCGACTGTTGCAATGACTCGGGCCGTCGAAGGATCGACCACGTCGAAGGCGAGTGCGCTTTTCGCATTCAGCCACCGCCCGCCGATGAAGAGTTGCGTCCGCGCTTTGCCGGCGACCGCGGCCACGTCATTCTGGGATTCCGCGTAAGTCTTCTGTACTGGATTTGGCTTCACGTAGGACACCATTCGCAACCAAATTGGGTTAAAACATGCGATCAACTTAACATTGGTCTTGATATTGGTGTCAACATGGATCAAATTGGTTGCGAAAAAAGTTTTAAGGTAGGATGATGAGCGTCGTACTGAAGGATTTCATCGAGGCGGAGGGATTGGAGCCAGGCGACCGCCTGCCACCCGAGCGCGATTTGGCGCTAAAGCTTGGCCTGCCTCGCACCGCGTTGCGGAGGATGCTCGCTTCCCTCGAGAACGAGGGGCGCCTGACAAGGCACGTGGGAAGGGGCACGTTCATTGCAGGCAGCGGAGTCACGTCAACGGCACTACGCCGTCCGCCAGGCAACGCGGGCAACGCGGTCCGCACCTATCCAGCAGAGGTGTTCGAGACGCGTTTGATCATCGAGCCAAAAGTCGCCGGATTGGCCGCGCTCAGAGCGACGCCGCAGGAGATCGATCAACTACAAAAATCGATCGACAAGGGGAGCGCCGCCGAGACGCTTCTAGAGTTCGAAAAGTGGGATGCCGTCTTTCACCGCATCGTCATCGAGGCGGCAAGAAACGGTCTTCTTTCGTCACTGTACGAAGTAATCCATGAGGTGCGGGCCGGAAACCTTTGGGGTCGGATGAAAGAGCAATCACTCACACCGGACAGAATGAGGGGATACATTACCAACCATCGGGAAATTCTAGCGGCCATCAGGGACCGGGACAGCGTAGGGGCGGAGCTAAGTATGTACAACCATATTATGGAAGCGAGGGCGAACATCCTTGGTCCGCATGCATGAAACCATGGACTGAACGAACAAAACAAACGTGTGATTTAGGGGGCTCTTATAGCGGGCGCTCAAACGACGACGGACAGTGCACGCGCAGAGCGACCTTATGTGTTCACCTCCGATGTCTGCTTCTGGGCAAGTTAGATCGCACTCTACGGCCGAGGTTGCGGCGCTAACCTGCCGCTCCGCTCCCCCAAGGGCCATGGAACGCGCCCGGCCCGTCGATGCGCTCGAAGCCGTGCGCGCCGAAGAAATCGCGTTGCGCCTGGATCAGGTTCGAGGTGCCGCGGCCCTGGCGGTAGCTGTCGAAATAGGCCAGCGCCGAAGACAGCGCCGGCACCGGCGAGCCAGCCTCCGACGCCCTTGCCACGATGCGTCGCAGCGACGGGTGCGCTTCCTGCATCATCGCGATGAAGGCCGGTGCCATCAAAAGATTGGTGGCCGCCCCGCCGCTGCCGAAGGCTTCCGCCATGGTGTCCAGCAATTGCGAGCGGATGATGCAGCCGGCCCGCCAGATCTTGGCGATAGTCGGCATCGGCAGGTTCCAGTTGAATTCCTTCGACGCGCCGCTCATCACCGCGAAGCCTTGCGCATAGGCTGATATCTTGCCGGCGAACAGCGCCAGTTCGAGATCGTCGAGAAGCGCGTCCCTGTCTCCGGAAATGCTGGTCACGCCGCCTTTGCCATAGGCCTTTTCGGCGGCCAGGCGCTCGTCTTTGATCGACGACAGCACGCGCGCTGCAACCGCGGCCTCGATCGCGGTGGCCGGAATGCCGAGCTGCTGCGCCTCGATGACCGACCATTTGCCGGTGCCCTTCTGGCCGAAAACGGACCGGCAGCTGCGGAACCTGGACCTTCAAAAGCGTACAGGGGTGACGGCGACTGCCGTAGAAAATGGGCATCGAAGATAGGTGGATGCACGGAGATAGTAATGGTGGCGCCACTCCAATCAGCTTCCCAATGCTAGCCTCACGGCTGAGATCTGAAGCGGTTCATCTCGGCCTCTAATCACATGAAATCCGAGGTTCTCCGCGACGAGATGTGGAGGTAGAACACGGATACCGGCGAGAATATCTGCGGAGACCAGAATAGGTTGACCGAGCGCCTTGGATAGCGACTCCAGACGTCCAGTGGTATTCACGACATCGCCGAAATACGCAATCTTGTGTCGCTCAAGGCCAATCTCAGCCGTCACCACCGACCCGCAATGCAGGACGGCGCGAAACTCCGGCACTTGCCCGAAACGCGCTTGCCACGCCGCCGCCTGATCCCTTATGGCCGCCGCGAAGTCGAAGACGCAACGAAGACACGCGGCGTCCCGCATGCCGCGATCCATAGGCCAGGTGACCAGCGCCATATCCCCGATATAGTCATCAATAGAGCCCTGGGAGCGACGAACGGGAGACGCAAGTGCGTTGAATATCTGTCCGAGATAGGCCTGGGTTTCCAAATCGCCGTATCGCTCCGCGAAGTGCGTGGATCCGCTGACATCGAGAAACAGAAAGATGCGCTCCTCCTCGATGGGCCGGTGATAGCGCCCAAGAAGCAAGCTGGTGAACAGGCTCGGCCCGATAAGGTCACGCAGTCGGAACACGAATGCGACGAGCGTGGAGACACCGAGTGAATACAGAAGACCGGACTCCGACATCACCATGGCTTCCCGCGCGGTGCTCATATAGCCGATGAGATGGTGAAGCGCTGTGCCGGCGGCGGCGTTGCCGATCAAGATCATCAAACCGTAGGTTGCGATCGTAGTCACGACGAAGACCGGCGTTGCCGCTTGCCGGATGATATCGCGCCATCGGCGCAAGATAACGCCGCGCTCATACAACAGAATAGGAGTTCCGATGAACACGCCCCTGACTGCAGAGTGCAGGGCCTCGACGTCGAACATCAGCGCGTAGGCCAAGCCCGCTGCTGCCCCCACAATGGGTGCGAGGAGCCACTGCAAAGGGCGACGAAAGCGGTCCCGGCCAGTGTTCATTTCGTATCCTGCTCGATGACATCGGGCCCCCGGCGTGTTGCTCGGTGCGGTTGTGATTTCATCAGTTTCGCCCTGGGCACCCTCGATCATGTATCGCGGTATGGCGATTTGCTCAGGCCAGGCTCGCCACCTCCAGTATGGCGTCTGCAAATGCCCGCGGGGCTTCTTGCGGAAGATTATGCCCTATGCCGCCGGTAATGAGGCGGTGCTCGTACTTGCCCGAAAACTTCTTGGCATAGGCACTGGGGTCGGGATGCGGAGCGCCGTTGGCGTCACCCTCAAGGGTGATCGTCGGCACGCCGATCACCGGCGCCTTTGCAAGCCGCTGCTCCAGAACGTCATATTGCGGTTCGCCTTCTGCGAGGCCGAGCCGCCAGCGGTAATTGTGGATAACGACCGCCACATGATCCGGATTGTCGAAGGCCCTGGCGCTGCGCTCGAACGTGGCATCGTCGAAATTCCACTGCGGCGAGGCAATCTGCCAGATCAGCTTGGCAAAATCCCACCGATACTTTTCGTAGCCGACCTGGCCGCGTTCGGTGGCGAAGTAATACTGGTACCACCATTGCAGTTCGGCTTTCGGCGGCAGTGGCATCTTGTTGGCCTCCTGGCTGCCGATCAGGTAGCCGCTGACCGAAACAAGGGCCTTGCAGCGTCCCGGCCATAGCGCCGCGACGATGTTGGCCGTGCGTGCGCCCCAGTCGCAACCGCCGACAATCGCCTTATCGATCTGCAGTGCATCCATCAGCGCGATGACGTCAACGGCGACCACGGCCTGCTGGCCATTTCGCGGTGTTTCGCTGGAGAGAAACTGCGTCGAGCCGTAGCCGCGCAGATAGGGGACGATGACGCGAATGCCCCTCGACGCCAAAATGGGTGCAACGTCGATATAAGTGTGAATGTCATAGGGCCAGCCATGCAGGAGGATGACCGGCGCACCGTCGGCCGGTCCAAGCTCCGCATATCCGACGTTGAGCACGCCGGCGGTGACCTGTTTCAACGGGCCGAACGATGTATTCGTGCCCGGTTTGATTGTTGTGGCACCCGTTTTCGTCGCGCTGGGTTGTGCGCTTGCGGAGCCGGTCATGGCGAACTGAGCGATCGCGACGGTGGTGACGGCCGCGCCCAAAAGGTGCCGCCGATGGAGGTTTATCTGTTCGGTCATTGTGGTTGTACCCGTTGATAACATGGTGCCTGGTGGGAGATTATCTTCGGTCGACTGTCACATCGGACACGTCGACCGTGATAGGTGCGAATGCTTGGTTTGCGACCCCCTCGGCGTCATGCAGTAGCACACGCCGCCGTGTCGGGAATACGAACCCGTCAAAGGTTTTGTGATCATAAGCGTAGTGTGCGACCGGCGGGTTTCCCGTCACGTCGGGCGAATAGTCCATGCGCCGCTGCATGAACGCATCGTCGTAATAAAAGACCTGATCGGCGTTATGGTTGGCGATGGTCTTAGGGAACGTGACGGCCAGCCGTCGCCACGTTTGCGCGCCCTCTCTCCAAGGGGCGATTTCTCGTGCTTCGACACCGTGCAGTGTGAAGACGAACGGCGCCGTGAGGTAGTTCCATACGGCAAATAGCCAAATCAAAAATTCGGTGCACACTGTTGGCAATCGCGCGCAATTCACCACCATGTCCGCTTCCAGCAAAGGGCAACGCGGGTCATCGCGTCCGATTTCGCGGCGCTAACCCGCCGCGCCACTCCCCCAGGGCCCATGGAAAGCGCCCGGCCCGTCGATGCGCTCAAAGCCGTGCGCGCCGAAGAAATCGCGTTGCGCCTGGATCAGGTTCGAGGTGCCGCGGCCCTGGCGGTAGCTGTCGAAATAGGCCAGCGCCGAAGACAGCGCCGGCACCGGCGAGCCAGCCTCCGACGCCCTTGCCACGATGCGTCGCAGCGACGGGTGCGCTTCCTGCATCATCGCGATGAAGGCCGGTGCCATCAAAAGATTGGTGGCCGCCCCGCCGCTGCCGAAGGCTTCCGCCATGGTGTCCAGCAATTGCGAGCGGATGATGCAGCCGGCCCGCCAGATCTTGGCGATAGTCGGCATCGGCAGGTTCCAGTTGAATTCCTTCGACGCGCCGCTCATCACCGCGAAGCCTTGCGCATAGGCTGATATCTTGCCGGCGAACAGCGCCAGTTCGAGATCGTCGAGAAGCGCGTCCCTGTCTCCGGAAATGCTGGTCACGCCGCCTTTGCCATAGGCCTTTTCGGCGGCCAGGCGCTCGTCCTTGATCGACGACAGCACGCGGGCCGCCACCGCCGCTTCGATTGCGGTGGCCGGGATACCGAGCTGCTGCGCCTCGATTACCGACCATTTGCCGGTGCCCTTCTGGCCGGCGCGGTCGAGGATGATGTCGACCACCGGCTTGCCTGTCTTCGGATCGTCGGCAGCCAGCACCTTGGCGGTGATCTCGATCAGATAGGAGTTGAGCCGGCCCTTGTTCCAGCCGGCAAACACCTGCGCGATCTGCTTCGGCCCCATGCTCAAGCCGTCGCGCAAGATACCGTAGATCTCGGCGATCATCTGCATGTCGGCATATTCGATGCCGTTGTGGATGGTCTTGACGAAATGCCCGGCACCATCGGTGCCAAGCCATGCCGCACAGGGCTCATCCCTGAACTTGGCCGAAATGGCGGTCAGCACCTTTTCGACGCGTTTCCAGGACTCTTCCGTGCCGCCGACCATGATCGACGGTCCATGGCGCGCGCCCTCCTCGCCGCCGGACACGCCCATGCCGATGAAGGTGAGACCCGAATCGGTCAGCTCGGAAAAGCGTCGCATCGTATCGCGGAAATTGGCGTTGCCGGCATCGATGACGATGTCGTTGGCCGACAACACGCCGCGCAGCGCCGATATCTGCTCGTCGACCGGCTTGCCGGCCAGCACCATGATGATGATCGGCCGCGGCGGCCGGATGGCGGCGGCGAGTTCCTCCAGGCTGTAGCAGGGCACGACCATGTCCTTCAGCGCGCCGGCATTCTCGACGAAGGCGTCGGTGCGCGCGGCGGTGCGGTTGAAGACGGCTATGCGGTGCCCCTTCTCGGCGATATTGAGCGCCAGGTTGGAGCCCATCGTGCCAAGGCCGATCAGACCGATTTCGGCTTTTTCCATCGTTTCTTCCCTACTTTCGGATCTTTTGTTGAGGCCGCGATTTTACGGCGACGACCATTTTTGTTGGGATGCCATTCTTGCCGGGATGATTGACGGGCCTTCAGGGCGGCGTCAACCGCACTCGCCGAATTGTGTTGCAAACGGCAAGCTTGTCCTCACGGCCTGATGTCGATCGGCGCCTCTATCTTCACGATCTCAAAATCCGAGACGAGAATATCGAGCCGCGCCGTCCATCGGCCGGGAACCGGGACGACGAGATCGTCGACGCGCCAGGTGCCGTCGTCTGGTTTTTTCGCCGCGCGCTTGATCGGCTCGATCCCGGAGTCGGGTTTTGACAGCACCAGCGTCACTTGTTCAGCGTCGAGCGGGCCGAAATCGCCGGTCATGATGACGATCGAGGCGGCAACCGCTCCAACATGGCCGGGTGTGATGCTGAGGTTGGCCATCGCCTTCGGCGTGTGGATATGCACCGATGCCGGCTGCGCTGCTGCGATCGCCAGGGCGCGTGGCGGCGGCGTGAAGCGCCAGCCGGCGGCAACGCCGAAAATCCCCAGAACGATCAGCACTTCAATGCCGATCGAGCGAACCAGCCTCCTCTGTGCTTCCGTCTTTCCCGCTTCCGCCGGACCGGTCAGCCTCCAGCGGTTGATGGCCGCCAGGGCGAACAGAAACAACAGCAGCGCCAGCTTGACCAGCAGCAGCCGGCCGTAGGCGGTCTCGAGCAAAGCTGCGGGCGCCTGCACCTGGATCACAGCCAGCACGAAGCCAGTGGCCGCAAGCACGGCCACGACAGGCAGGATCGCCTGGGAAAACCGATGCAGGAAAGGCGCGGCCTCTGCCGGCTTCCGCCGCATGGCGAGACCGAGCGGCGCCAGCGCCCCGGCCCAGAACGCGATTCCCGCGCCGTGCAGAAACACCATCGGCCTTGTCAGCCATTGCGGTTCGGCGGCACTTGCATGCCCGCTGGCGGCGAGCGCGGCACCGACACCGGCCAGACCGGCAAAGCCAAACAGCTTTGCGCCGCCGCGCGGCCCGACCAGCGACAGCAGGCCAAGCCCGAGCGCCACCAGCGCGACCAGCACCGTCCGGCCGAAGCTGGTGCCGAGCCCGGCCTGCCAGACGCCCAGCTGCGCCAGCCGGGCGAGCGGTGCACCAAGCGCGTCCAGTCCCTGCAAGCCGAGCGACAAGGGCGCCGCGGCAAGGCCGCACAGGATTGCGGCTATGACGAAGCGACGGCCGGAACGCCCGCCCTTTGCCAGCCAGGCGATGGCAAAGGCGCCGCCGACGCCGAGAAACAGGCCGACATAGAGAAAGACCTTGCCGATCCAGATTGCCGACCTCAGGGCCCGGTCGACCGCGTCGGAGACGGCCGGCGCAGCGCTCGGCGCGCCGATCGAAAACAGCACCGAGCCGCCGACCGGATGGCCATCGGCGGAGATCACCCGCCAGCTCAGCACATGCGTGCCCGATTCGAGCCCTTGCGGATTGTCGATGTCGAGCGTCTGGCCATTGAGCCGAAAAGACGTCAGCGAAACCGGCGTTCCATCAGGCCGCACCAAGGTCAGCACCAGCGGTGACACCGGCTCGCTGAAGGTCAGCGAGAATTGCGCGGGGCTCTGCGCCAGCACGGCGCCGTCCGCCGGCTCGGTTGTGACCAGCGCCGCGTGGGCGAAGGCCTGACTTAGCGCGGCAAAGGCGGCAAGCAGCACGATTGCAGCCAGCAGGCAGATCGTAGGTCGGCCGGCTGTGCAGACCGTTCGCAGGAGGGATGCAGCACTCATGTCACGGTCACAAAAACAGCGGCGCGCTCTTTCGAACAAAGCGCGCCGCCAAATAATCATTGCTTCGGCGAAAGCTTGAGGCCGGGCGCCGGATATTCCAGCGCGTCCTCATCCTGGCCGGCCGCTGGTATCTCGATCCAGCGTTCGGCGGCGCCGTCGCATTCCTGCACCACCGGGAAGTAGAGCGTTTGGCCGGCCGGCAGATCCGCCGCCAGTGTCCCGCGGAAGACGAATTCGTCGTAGAATTCGTCCGGCAGGCTGCCGCCGCTCCAGTCGATTTGCTTGACGCCGCTGGCCACCGCCTGGCCGTGGAGCTGGTAGGACTTTTCGTATCTGCCTTGCTTGGCCTGCAGCGTCCAGCCCGGCTTCGGCATCGGCTTTACCGAAATCACCCCTTCCGGGATCTGCACGCGCACGGCGGTCGTCGCCTTGCCCTCGCAGCCATGCGGCACGCGCAGGATCGCCTTGTAGGTCGAGCCGACAGGCGCTTCCTGGGTTTCGAGCGTGACATGGGCGAAAGCCGTACCCGTCCCCAGGACGAAAAAAGCGCCGGCCGACAGAAGATAACTGTTCATGATGATTCCTCGAGTTTGAATTGTACGGATCAGGCCGGATCAATTGGCATGGTCAGCCATGCCGCCCGTTTCGCCCATGCCCCCGACGGCGAACTCGACGGCGACCGTGCCGGCTTTCTCGAAGGTCAGCGTTGCTGGAAACGTCTCGCCTTGCTTCGGTTGCCGTTTCAGCGCGACGAACATCAGATGATAGCCGCCGGGTGCCAGCGCGACTTTGCCGCCGGCCGGGATTTCGAGGCCGCCGGTGACCGGCCGCATGGTCATGACGCCGTCCTTGACGCCCATCTCATGCAGTTCGGCCTTGGCCGAAATTTCAGAGGAGATCGACAGCAGCCGGTCCGGCGAACTGCCGGTGTTGGTGATGGTGAAGTAGCCGCCGGCCACTTTGGCGCCAGGCGGCGTGGCGCGCGACCAGGGATGCACGATCTCAAGGTCGCCGACCTTGAACTCATGCGCGAAAACGGCCTGGGCGCTGACGAACAGCAGGGCGAGGAGGAACACGGTGATGCCGAGTCGCTCCTCGAAGCTGTGCAGGAAGGACCTGTTGCGGCCGAACCGCGCGCGGAAAGAATGAGACATGATAGCTCCAGAACTGAGAAATCGCGCCGTCGGCCGGTCGCGAACAGTTTCGATGTTGAACGAATTCGCTCGCGAAAAATTCCGCAAGGCGAACTGGGACGGATCAGGCCGTCACTGGCGGCGCGCGCGGATTCGACGGAGAGCGGTCGCGGGCAAAGTCGAGATGCCTGAACGCCGGCAGCACAAAGGCGACGGTTTCGATGGAAAAGTCGCCGGCCACCGTGGCGGCAGCGGGTGGCGGCGCATAGGCAGCCGCGGCCACACCGCAGCCAAGCATGCAGCAAGCCGGCATGTGCTGCTGCGGATCGCCGCCTGGAAGCTGGGCCGCGCCCTCCTGGGTGCAGATGACATTGCCGAAAGCGTCGAGTTGCGAAGCATTCGGGCTTAAGCCGAAGGCGAATGCGCCAAGCGCCGACTGAAGCACGAGCAAGCAGGCCACGGCGAACGCGGCCGGCATGCTCCATCGTCTCCGCCGGATTGTCAAAGACCTGCCTCTTCACGCAGCAACGGCCAGATGTCTAGCACGGGCTCAGCAGGTGGAAAATCGCCAAATCACTGCTGCGGCAACGCGGCGCGATCGGGGCGCTGCTGGCCTTCCGGAATCGACGTCAGCAGCGTGTGCCGCGCCGACTTCAGATGCTTGCGGCAGGCGGCGTCGACCTTATCGGGATCGCGCGATTTGAGCGCTGCGATATAGGCCAGATGCTCCGCGACCGCCACTTCGTTGCGCTCGCGCTCCTGCGCCTTGTTCCACTGGTAGTGGTAGTGGAAGATCATGGCGATGACGTCGTAGAAATCGACGATGAAGCGATTGTGCGACGCGCGGTGTATCAGCCGGTGAAAGCGCTCGTCGAGCTCCGAGAATTCGTTGAAGCGCGTGGCGATCTCACGCGCCAGCCGGCGATGCTCGTCTTCCAGGAGGTCGAGGTCGGCCCAGACCGGGCTGTCTTCCGGCAGGGCGGCGAAGGCGGCAGCCGAGCGAAGTTCGAACATCTCGCGGATTTCGGTCAATTCCAGCGCAAAAGCGCGGGTAAAACCTTTCAGCACCCAATGGCTGTTGCGGCGTTTCTCGATCAGCCCGAAGCGGGAGAAGCGGATCAGGAACTCGCGCACGCTGGTGGTGCCGACGCCGATCTCGCGCGCCAGCTCGAGCTCGTTGATCTGCATGCCGGGCTCGGCGCCGCCGGCAAGCAGCCGCCGCATGAAGGAGCGCTCGATGATCTGCGACAGCGTGTCGGTCTCTTCCTCGGGGAAAAAGTCGTCCGGCCGCGGCACGCGCAAAACCGTCTTGCTGCGCTTGTTCCAGGTGATCAGCCCCGTCTCTTCCATGCGCGCAAGGATGGTGCGGATCGTCGTGCGGCTGACGCCGAGCAGCGTGCCCAGCTCGGGCTCAGACGGCAGGCTTTTCGTTTCATCGAGCAGCCGCAGACCGCGATTGTAGGCGTCCTTATAGACGTTATTGCTCTTCGACATCCCTGCCCCATTGCGCGCCGGCGCTTGCGGCGGCCGGCTTGAAGCGCGATATTGACAAACGTTCCTAGCGCAGGCCCCCAAAAAGCGGAATTGCTCTTCAGAAGTCAGCCCTGATTCCGGTGCCCGGTCCTCTGCACATCCATAAGAACGCGCGGTGCCGTCACGAAAAAACAATTGACGCAAAACTGTTTTTTCACGATAAAAGACATTATCTTTTAACAGGCGCGTGTCAATCCGCAAGCGCATCCCAGGAACACCCAGGAAACTGCCCGTGAACGCCGCAAACAGCATTCTTCTGTCTCCCGCCGACAATGTCGCGGTCGCCAATGGCCGCATCGAGATCGGCGCGGTGCTGCCGGGCGGCGCCGTCGCCACGGCGCTGATCGAACCTGGCCACAAGGTGGCGATCAAGCCGATCGCCGCCGGCGAGGCTGTGGTCAAATACGCCCAGGCGATCGGCCGCGCCACCCAGGACATTGCGCCCGGCGAGCATGTTCATTCGCACAATCTGGTCTTCGAGTCCGGGCGTTTGCCGGTGGTGCCGCCGAGCGAAGCCGTGCACGCGACCGAGGCCGACCGCGCCCGCACCTTCATGGGCTACCGTCGCGCCGACGGCCGTGCCGGCACGCGCAACTTCATTGGCATTCTCGCCAGCGTCAATTGCTCGGCCACCGTTTGCCATGCCATCGCCGACGAGGCGAACCGCACGCTCCTGCCCAGATATCCGGGCATCGACGGCTTCGTTCCCATCGTCCACGGCCAGGGCTGCGGCATGAGCGCCACCGGCGACGGCATGATGGTGCTGCATCGCACGCTTGCCGGCTATGCCCGCCATCCGAATTTCGGCGGCGTGCTGATGGTCGGCCTCGGCTGCGAGGTCAACCAGCTCACCCTCTATGGCCAGAAGGGCGTCGCCGCGGGAAAACGCCATTTCAACATCCAGGAAGCCGGCGGCTCGCGCAAATCGGTCGAGAAGGCAATGGGCGTGCTGGCCGAGATCGCCGAGGAGGTCGGTAAGCTTGAGCGGGAGCCGATCCCGGTCAGCGAGATCGTCGTCGGCCTGCAATGCGGCGGCTCGGACGGCATGTCCGGCATCACCGCCAATCCGGCGCTGGGCGCCGCCGTCGACATCCTGGCCGGCGTCGGCGGCATCGGCATCCTTTCCGAGACGACGGAAATCTACGGCGCCGAGCATCTGCTCGCCTATCGTGCAGCGAGCCCGGAGATCGCCGCCAAGCTGGACGGCTATGTGAAGTGGTGGGAAGACCATGTCGCCAAACATGGCGCTTCCATCGACAACAACCCTTCGCCCGGCAACAAGCGCGGCGGCCTGACCACCATTTTGGAGAAGTCGCTCGGCGCGGTCGCCAAGGGCGGCCAGACGCCGCTCAACGGCGTCTTCGGCTATGCCGAGAAGGTCACTGGCCACGGCTTGGTGTTCATGGACACGCCCGGTTACGACCCGGTTTCCGCCACCGGCCAGGTCGCGGGCGGCGCCAACGTCATCGTCTTCACCACTGGCCGCGGTTCCTGCTTCGGCTGCCGGCCGACACCGTCGATCAAGGTCGCCAGCAACTCGACCATGTACCACGTGATGGAAGAGGACATGGACGTGAATTGCGGCGTCATCGCCTCGGGCGAAAAGACCATTGCCGGCATGGGCCGCGAGATCTTCGAACTGATCGTCGAGACGGCTTCCGGCCGCAAGACCAAGAGCGAGGAGTTCGGCTACGGCGACAACGAGTTCGTGCCCTGGCACCTCGGCGCGACCCTCTAGCCACTAACTGACTTAAGACTTAGACGGGCCAGGCAAATGGCCGGTGGGAGGCTTTGCATGAAGAAACGCCGTGTCGGCAGCACCGCGCTGGAAATAACCGAGGTCAGCTTCGGCGGCGCGGCGGTCGGTGGCCTCTACCGAGCTTGCCCGCGCGAGGCGGCGATGCAGACGCTGCAGGTCGCCTGGGATGCCGGCTTGCGATATTTCGATACGGCGCCCTTCTACGGCTTCGGCCTCTCGGAACGCCGCTTCGGCGATTTCCTGCGTGACAAGCCGCGGGATTCCTACGTGCTGTCGACCAAGGTCGGGCGCCTGTTGCGGCCGGTGCCGGAAGACCGGATTCCGGACCATTCCTATGTCGATCCACTGCCCTTTGCGCCCGACTACGACTATTCCTACGACGGCATCATGCGCTCGGTCGAGTTCAGCTATGCGCGGCTTGGCCTCAATCGAATCGACATCCTGTTCGTCCACGACATCGGCGTCTACACGCATGGCGTCGAGAAAACGAAGCTGCATTTCCGCCAGTTTATGGATGGCGGGCTGAAGGCGCTGGAAGAGCTGAAGTCGTCCAAGGTCATTTCCGCCTACGGCCTTGGCGTCAACGAGGTTCAGATCTGTCTCGATGTGCTGCGCCAGGCGCCGCTCGACTGCATCCTGCTCGCCAGCCGCTATTCGCTGCTCGACCGCACCGCCGAAGCCGAATTGCTGCCGCTTTGCCGACAACGCCAGACCTCGCTGATCATAGGCGGCGTCTTCAATTCCGGCATCCTGGCAATCGGCCCGGTGCCGGGTGCGCATTTCGACTACCTGCCGGCCACCGAGGACATTCTCGACCGCGTCGGCGCCATGGAAAAAATCGCCGCCGAGGGCGGCTACCCGCTTGCAGCGGCGGCGTTCCAGTTCCCGCTGCACGAGCCTGTGGTGGCTTCTGTGCTGACGGGCACCGCCAAACCGGCCAATCTGGAACGAAATCTGCAACTGCTCGACATCCAGGTGCCCGAAACAGAATTCGCCAAATATGATCCCTACACCGTCGTACAGAAACTCGGCTGATGCGCTGCGGCCTTCCCCGGTTAAACGGCGGACGGTGCGATCAGGAGGCGTCACAATCGTGCCCTCAAGAAAAGAATGAATATTCCATCTTGACTGGTTTCTGGAATTAATATTCCATTCCTTTTCGGAGAGGATCTGGAGGGTTTCCGATGAGGATCGGCACTCCTTCCGGTCGAGGCATACGGAGGGCGATGCGAAACACCGCTTGCGTCGACCCAACCTATGCACTATCAAAATGCGGTAAATGTTTTTTATTGATAAAGTTCTGTTTGGGCAGCGCCTATCCAAACCGGGCTTCCGCAACGTTCACCGGGCGACTTAGGGAGGAAGTCTAATGAAATTCGTGACCAGCATTCTCAACCGCCGCGCATTCGTGGCGCTCGCCGCCGCCTCGATGCTTGCCGGCGTGATGCATTCGGCGCCGGCTTCGGCGGCGGACGTAACCATTCCGATCATCGTCAAGGACACCACCTCTTTCTACTGGCAGATCGTCCTGGCCGGTGCCCGCAAGGCCGGCAAGGACCTCGGCGTCAACGTGCCGGAACTCGGCGCCCAGGCGGAGACCGACGTCAACGGCCAGATCTCGATCCTTGAAAACGCCGTCGCCGGCAACCCGGCTGCCGTGGTCATCGCACCGACCGAAGCCAAGGCGCTCGGCAAGCCGATCGATGAGGCAGCCACCAACGTCAAGATCATCGGCATCGACTCCGGCGCTGACTCCAAGGCCTTCACCTCGTTCCTGACCACAGACAATATCCAAGGCGGCCGCGTCGCCGCTGACGGGCTGGCGGCGGCGATCGCCGAAGCCAATGGCGGCAAAATCGAGGGCGACGTCGCCCTGATCACCGCGCTTCCGGGTGCAGGCTCGCTCGAGCAGCGCGCCCAGGGCTTCAAGGAACAGCTTGCCGCCAAATATCCCGGCCTCAAGCTCATTGCCGACAAATACGCCGACGGCCAAGCCACGACCGGCCTCAACATCGCGACCGACCTGATCACCGCCAACCCGAACCTCAAGGGCATCTTCGCCTCCAACCTGATCATGGCGCAGGGCGTCGGTCAGGCGATCGCCGAGAACAGCCTTGCCGGCAAGGTCGGGCTGATCGGCTTCGACAGCGACGAGAAGCTGGTCAAGTTCCTCAATGACGGCGTCATTTCCGGCCTCGTCGTCCAGGATCCGTACCGGATGGGCTACGACGGCATCAAGACGGCGCTCGCTGCCTCGAAGGGCGAGAAGGTCGAGGCCAATGTCGACACCGGCGCCAACCTCGTCACCAAGGCCAACATGAAGGATCCGAAGATCGACGCACTGCTCAATCCGAAGCTCGACTGAGCATCGGCATTGGCGCACCGTTTCCGGGGCTTTTTGCCCCGGAAACGACCTACACTCGTGCCACTCGTGAGGCCGATCTGGGAGGACTGTCATGACGTCGACGGCGCAGGAACTGCATCCGGCCCCAACGCTGGAACCGGGCAGGACGATCCTCGAACTCAAGGGACTGGAAAAGCAGTATCCCGGCACGCACGCGCTGAAGCCGATTAACCTTGCCTTCAAATCCGGTGAAATCCACGCCATCGTCGGCGAGAACGGTGCCGGCAAATCCACCCTGATCAAGCTTTTGACCGGCGTCATGCCGCGCACCTCCGGCGACGTCATCTGGGAGGGCAAGCCGGCAGCGCTGGCGACGCCGCATGAGGCGATGGCGCTCGGCATCAATGCCGTGCATCAGGAGGTCGTTCTGTGCCGCCATCTCACTGTCGCGGCCAACATGTTCCTCGGCGAGGAGGATTCCCGCTTCGGCATCCTGCAGCAGCGGGCCATGGTCAGGGAAGCGCAGAAGATCATCGACGATCTCGGCTTCGATCTGCCGGCGCATGTCGTGCTGGGTGACCTGACCATAGGCCAGCAGCAGCTGATCGCCGCCGCCCGCGCCACCGTGCGCGGCACCAAGTTCCTGATCTTCGACGAGCCGACTGCCTATCTCACCCGAAAGGAAGCCGACCAGCTGTTCAAGCTGATCCGCCGGCTGAAGGGCGAAGGCGTCACCATCATCTACATCAGCCACCGCATGGAAGAGGTGTTCGAACTCGCCGACCGCGTCTCGGTGCTGCGCGACGGCACGCTTGTCGGCACCAGGAACATCGCCGAGACCAACGACGCCGAGCTGGTCAAGATGATGATCAACCGCTCGATCGAGCAAGTCTATCACAAGGAGCATTTTACCCCGGGCGCGACGCTCCTCGAAGCCAGAAATCTCTCCGGCAAGGGCTTCGAAAATGTCTCAATGACGGTCCGTGCCGGCGAAATCGTCGGGCTCTACGGCCTGATCGGTGCCGGGCGCAGCGAGTTCGTCACCACGCTCTACGGTCGTCATCGCAGGTCGGCCGGCCAGATCCTCTGGGAGGGCAAAGCGGTTCAGGTCAACTCCGAGCATGACGCTATCAAGCTCGGCATGGCGCTGGCGCCGGAAAGCCGCCGCGACCAGGGCCTCTGCCTCAACCTGCCGGTCGGCCTCAATCTCAATCTGCCGATCTACAAGCGCATCTCCAGCAATCTGCTGATCTCCAGCGCACAGGAGAAGGTCGAGGCCGATCGTCAGATCGCCAATCTCAGGATCAAGACGCCGACGCGCAACGCACTCGCCTCCAGCCTGTCCGGCGGCAACCAGCAGAAGATCGTCATCGGCAAATGGCTGGCGCACGGCGCCAAGCTGTTCATATTCGACGAGCCGACAGTTGGCGTCGATGTCGGCACCAAGGCAGAGATCTACCGCCTGTTCAGTGCGCTTTTGTCCAATGGCGCCGGCATCATCCTGATCTCGTCCTATCTGCCCGAGGTCTATGAACTGGCCGACACACTGCATGTGTTCCGGCGCGGCAAACTGGTGGCCACTCATGGTTTCCACACCGCCAACCATGAGGAGATCCTCACCCAAGCGCTGGCCGAGAAACAAGAAAACCCGGGAGGACAGATATGAGCACCGAGGCGATACCGGCCGAAAGGCCGAAACGCAACTACAACGCCCTGTTCGGGCTGACACTGCTGGCGCTGCTGGTATTGTTGTGGGTCATCCTGTCGGTGGCGACGCCGAGCTTCGCCTCCGCCAACAACATCTCGAACCTGCTGCGGCAAGGTTCGATGATCGCCATCCTGGCGGTCGGCCAGACCTTCGTCATCATCACCGGAGGTATCGACCTTTCCGTCGGCGCCGTCGTTGGCTTCGCAACCGTCATCGTGGCGATGCTGATCAATGCCGGCGTGCCGATTTTCCTCGCCATCCTGATCACCTTGCTGGTCGGCGTCGCCATCGGCCTGTTCCACGGTTTCGGCATCGTCAAGATGGGCCTGCCGCCCTTCATCATCACGCTGGCGACATTGACCTCGCTGCGCGGCATCGGCCTCTTGATGACCAACGGCAACTCGATCTCGATCAACAACGACGCCTTCCAGCTGTTTTCGCGCAGCTCGTTTCTCGGCGTCCCCAATCTGTTCTGGATGGTGATCCTGGTCGGCATCCCCGCCTACATCTTCCTGCATCACAGCCGCTGGGGCCGGTATCTGTTCTCGGTCGGCTCCAACGCCGAGGCATCGCGGCTTTCCGGCGTCAACGTTCAGCGTACCATCTACATGGCCTATACGCTGTCTGGCCTGTGCGCGGCTTTTGTCGGCGTGCTGCTTGCCTCGCGCATCGGCATCGGCAATCCGACACAGGCCGAGGGCTGGGAATTGCAGGCGATCGCCTCGTCGGTGATCGGCGGCACCTCGTTGTTCGGCGCCGTCGGCTCGGTGCACGGACCGCTGCTCGGCGCCTTCATCCTCGCCACCATCAACAACGGCGCCAATCTCTTGAACGTCAATGCCTTCTGGCAGCGCATCATTACCGGCGTGCTGATCATCGTCATCGTCTATTTCGACGGCCTGCGCCGCCGCGGCAAGTAGACCATATTAACAAACCGCTGGCCGGCGCTAACGGGGCCGGCGGTGCCATGAACCGACTGGATAAAAGCATGAAAGCCGTCGTCTGCCGTTCGCCCGGCGATCTTGTTGTGGAAGACCGCCCGGCGCCGAGCACACCACCGCCGGGCTGGGCGCTGGTCGCGGTCAGTCATGTCGGCATCTGCGGCACCGATTATCACATCTTCGAGGGCAAGCATCCGTTCCTCGCCTATCCCCGCATCATGGGTCACGAGGTCTCCGGCACCGTGATCGAAATTGGCGAGGACGTCGATCTGGCCGTCGGCGAACTGGTGATCATCAACCCCTATCTCGCTTGCGGCAAATGCATCGCCTGCCGCCAAGGCAAGCCGAATTGCTGCGTCAGGATCGAAGTGCTCGGGGTCCATCGCGACGGCGCCATGTGCGAACGGATCCTGGTGCCGGCGCAAAATCTTTATCCGGCAAACGGCCTGTCGCTGGCCGATGCCGCCGCCGTCGAATTCCTGGCGATTGGGGCGCACGCCGTGCGGCGCTCGCTGGCTGATCCCGGCGCGCGCACGCTGGTCATCGGCGCCGGGCCGATCGGCCTCGGCACGGCGCTGTTTGCCCGTATCGCCGGTCTCGACGTGACGCTGCTCGACATGAGCGCGGAAAGGCTGGGCTTCGCCGCAAGCGAACTCGGCTTCGCCACCCTCGACGGTTCGCGGCAGTCTGCGACCGACCTGGTGCGCGAGGCGACCGGCGGCGAAGGTTTTGACGTGATTTTCGATGCCACCGGCAACACCCAGTCCGTCCAGTCGGCCTTCGCCCATGTCGCGCATGGCGGGACGCTGGTCCTGGTCAGCGTCGTCAAGGACGACATCGTCTTTTCCGATCCTGAATTCCACAAGCGCGAGATGACGCTGATCGGCAGCCGCAACGCGCTGCGCGCCGACTTCGATCATGTCGCCGCTTCGATCCGCGACGGCGCGGTGCCGCTGGCAAAGCTCGTCACCCATCGCACGACGCTTGGCGACACACCGCGCGACCTCGCCCGCTGGGCGCACGAGAAATCCGGCCTGATCAAGGCTGTCATCCAAGTCGGATGAGATGTCGGTCTGGCACGAAAAATTCGGCGGGCGATATTGCAGGATTGGCAGAGCGCATGCCTTGGCGATTAGCCGAAACATCCATCACTTCGTCATCCTATGGCGGAGCAAAGGAGCGAAGCGACGCGGCGAAGACCATAGGATCCATGCCGTTACATACGAGCGTTGCAGCAGTACAGAACGACCTCTGTCTTGCGCCGTCTTTACTCTTCGCGCGAGGTCACGGCATGGATCCTTGGGTCTTCGCGACGGAGCTGCGCTCCTGCTTCGCCCAAGGATGACGACGTTGAAGGCTAATCGTTCACCGACAGCCTCAGCTCCACGCGCTCCGCTGAAAAGCGCGACTCCGCAAACTGGATCGGCTCGCCGTCCGGCGTAACGTTGACCGCGACCGTGACCAGCACGATGGCGCCGGGCTGCAGATCGAGATCGGCAAGGTCGGCGGCGTCCGCGTGGCGGGCCGACAGCACCGTCGATTGCCTGAGATAGTCGCCGATGCCGAAACGCCGCAATGAGGCCGTCACCGATCCGGTTTCGGCCATGGCGGCATCGATGCCGGCGAAGCGAGCCGCATCAAACCAGCCGGTGGCACGCGAGACCGGTTGCCCATCGGCTTCGCCGCGTGTCTCGAGGCGTATGACAGTCGAACCCTTGGTAACCCCCAGCCCTTCGGCGACGCGCCGGCTGGCCGGCTCGACCGCCGATTCGAGTAGCACGCTGCGACGCTCCGACGCCTGCCCTTGCAAGCCCTCCGAAAACCGGGTGCGGGCGCCGATCCGATAGGACAGGCGCTTGCGCGACAGCACGAAGGTGCCGCGCCCCTGTTCGGCCCTGAGCACGCCATCCTGCACCAGTGCGGCGATGGCGCTGCGCACCGTATGGCGGTTGACGCCATAGCGCTCGGCCAGTGCAACTTCCGGTGGCAACGCAGCATTCTCGGCGAAGTCGCCGACGGCGATCGAATGCAGGATCTGCTCGGCGATCTGCCGCCACAGCGAGACGCCGCTGCGCCGCTCCAAGCTGCTGGCGATCTGCTGACCGATCATCTCTTTGCCCCGAGCTTTTTCGCCGTGTCATCCATCCGTCATGGACAGGCTTTAGAGAATAGGTATAATTTGTATAATTGTCTACATCATTATACAAATTGGAACGAGAAGGAACGGCGGCCATGCGAGAACAGGAAGCGCGCGATCAGCAGCTTGAGCGCAAGGCCGTCATGGCGACGCTGGCGCAATCGACCGGCGACGATATCGTCCGCCTCTGGAACCAAGCCGGCCTGCCTTCGCAAGCAGAACTCCTGCGCGGCCCCGAAACCGGCCTGGTCACCGTGCGTGGCCGCATCGGCGGCGGCGGCGCGCCGTTCAACGTCGGCGAGGCGACGGTCACCCGCGCCACCGTCCGGCTCGCATCCGGACAGGTCGGCCACTGCTACGCGCTCGGCCGTGACAAGCAGAAAGCAAAACTGGCGGCGATCGCCGACGCGCTCTGGCAGGATCCCGCCCGCCGCAACGAGGTCGAGACCAAACTCATTGCGCCTCTGCAGGCCGCGCTGGCCAGCGCACGTGAACGGCGGCGCGCCGAGACGGCGGCAACCAAGGTCGATTTCTTCACCATGGTACGCGGAGAAGACTGATGGAAATCGCAACCCAAGCGATCGAGGGCGGCTTTGCCGATCCGGTGTTCGACGCCCAGACGGTGTTCCGCGCCGTGATGGACGCAATGGCGCGGCCGGGCATCCTGCAACCCCTGCCGGTCTTTGCCAGCCCGCCCGCGCCGCTGTCGGCCACCGCGGGCGCCATCGCGCTGGCGCTGTGCGACAACGACACGCCGCTCTGGCTCGATCTCGTTTTGCAGGCCCCGGCAGCGGTGAAATCCTGGCTTGGTTTCCACACCGGCGCACCACTAGCCAACACGCCAGCCGATGCGCATTTCGCGCTGATCGCCACGCCGGCCGAGATGATGGCGCTCGACGGCTTTTCACAAGGCACCCAGGACTATCCCGACCGCTCGACGACGCTGATCCTGCAGGTGAGCGATCTCGTCTCGGGCGCCCCTCTGCTACTCGAAGGTCCTGGCATCGAAACAACCGCGACAATCGCGCCGGCGCAGATGCCGCGCCACTTCGTCGAACAATGGAAGCAGAACAATCAGCGTTTTCCCCGTGGTGTCGACATCATCCTCGCCACCCCGGAAGGCGTTGCCTGCCTGCCGCGCACGACGCGCATCAAGACGATGGAGGCGTGATATGTATGTCGCAGTAAAAGGCGGCGAAGCGGCCATTGCCAACGCCCACGCCCTGCTCGCCGACCGCCGCCGCGGCGACCGTTCGGTGCCGGCGCTTCGCCTCGACCAGATCGTCGAGCAGCTGGCGCTCGGCGTCGACCGGGTGATGAGCGAAGGTTCGCTCTATGATAGGGAATTGGCGGCGCTCGCCATCGTTCAGGCGCGCGGCGACATGATCGAGGCGATCTTCCTGGTTCGCGCCTATCGCACCACGCTGCCACGCTTCGGCTATACCAGGGCGATCGACACCGGCGCGATGCTGGTCGAGCGGCGCGTGTCGGCGACCTACAAGGACCTGCCCGGCGGCCAGCTGCTCGGCCCGACCTTCGACTACACCCACCGGCTGCTCGATCCCGAACTTGCGGCCGGCGGCGATGTCGCCGAGCCGCTGCAGCGCGCCAGCGAGGCGGAAGCCATGCCGCGCGTCTCCGCCATCCTCGCCCGCGAAGGCCTGATCGAACCCGATGGTGACATGCCGCAGGACCATGTCCCCGGCGATATCACCCGCGAGCCGCTGGAATTCCCGATGGCGCGCGACATCCGCCTGCAGGCGCTGTCACGCGGCGATGAGGGTTTTTTGCTGGCGCTCGGCTATTCCACCCAGCGCGGCTATGCCCGCAACCATCCGTTCGTCGGCGAGGTTCGCATCGGCGAGGTCGAGCTGGAACTCGACGTGCCGGAGCTGCCATTCGCCGTACCGCTGGGTACTGCGCGTGTCACCGAGTGCCAGATGGTCAACCAGTTCAAGGGCTCGGCCAAGGCGCCGCCGCAATTCACCCGCGGCTACGGCCTCGTCTTCGGCCAGAGCGAGCGCAAGGCGATGGCCATGGCGCTATGCGACCGCGCGCTTCGTGCAACCGAATTCGGCGAAGATGTCGTCGCCGCTGCCCAGGACGAAGAATTCGTCATCTCGCATTCCGACAATGTCCAGGCGACCGGTTTCGTCGAGCACCTCAAGCTGCCGCACTATGTCGACTTCCAGGCAGAGCTCGACCTGGTGCGCCGCATGCGCGCCGAGCATGACGCCCGCGAGAACGGCAAGATGGAAGAAAAAAGGGAGGCCGCGGAATGACCGCGCGACCAGCTGACATCGCCAGCTACAACTTCGCCTATCTCGACGAGCAGACCAAGCGGATGATCCGCCGCGCGATCCTCAAGGGCATCGCCATTCCCGGCTATCAGGTGCCGTTCGCCTCGCGCGAGATGCCGATGCCCTATGGCTGGGGCACCGGCGGCGTCCAGGTCACCGCATCGATCATCGGGCCCGACGACGTGCTGAAGGTCATCGACCAGGGCGCCGACGACACCACCAATGCCGTTTCGATCCGCGCCTTCTTCAAGAAGGTCGCCAATGTCGCCGTCACCACCGAGACGGCCAAGGCGACCATTATCCAGACCCGCCACCGCATCCCCGAACATCCGCTGACATCGGGCCAGGTGCTGGTCTATCAGGTGCCGATTCCCGAGCCGCTGCGCTTCCTCGAGCCGCGCGAGACGGAAACGCGGAAAATGCATGCGCTGGAAGAATACGGCCTCATGCATGTAAAACTCTACGAAGATATCGCCAGGCACGGCCGCATCGCCACCACCTACGCCTATCCGGTCAAGGTCGAGGGCCGCTATGTGATGGATCCCTCGCCGACGCCGAAGTTCGACAATCCGAAGATGCACCGTTCGCCGGCTCTGCAACTGTTCGGCGCGGGCCGCGAGAAGCGCATCTATGCGCTGCCGCCCTTTACCGAAGTGGTCAGCCTCGACTTCGAGGACCATCCGTTCGAGGTGCAGACCTTCGACCAGCCCTGCGCGCTGTGCGCGGCCGAAAACGTCTATCTCGACGAGGTCATCCTCGACGACCATGGCGGCCACATGTTCGTCTGCTCCGACACCGATCATTGCGAGAAACGGCGCGAACAAGGCCATCGCGGCCACCTTGCGGCCGAAACCCCTCCTGCCCTGGAAAAAAGGGAGCCGGCGCAATGACCGACGAACCACTGCTGCGCGTTTCAGCGCTGTCCAAATTCTACGGCTCGCGCGTTGGTTGCGAGAACGTGACCTTCGACCTGTGGCCGGGCGAGGTGCTGGCGGTGGTCGGCGAATCCGGCTCCGGCAAGACGACGCTGCTCAACTGCCTCTCGACCAGATTGCTGCCGAGTTCTGGCACCGCCAGCTACCGTATGCGCGACGGCCAGTTCCGCGAGCTCTACCGCATGAGCGAGGCCGAGCGCCGTTTTCTGATGCGCACCGACTGGGGCTTCGTCCACCAGAACCCTGCCGACGGACTGCGCATGACGGTGTCGGCCGGCGCCAATGTCGGCGAGCGGCTGATGGCGGTGGGTGACCGCCACTATGGAAAAATCCGCGCTACCGCCGTCGACTGGCTATCGCGCGTCGAGATCGACGAGGACCGCATCGACGACGAACCACGCGCCTTTTCCGGCGGCATGCGCCAGCGCCTGCAGATCGCCCGCAACCTCGTCACCGGGCCGCGGCTGGTGTTCATGGACGAGCCGACCGGCGGCCTCGACGTCTCCGTGCAGGCGCGCCTGCTCGATTTGTTGCGCGGCCTGGTCACCGATCTCGGCCTGGCGGCGATCGTCGTCACCCACGATCTTGCGGTGGCGCGTCTGCTGTCGCAACGCATGATGGTGATGAAGGACGGCCGCGTCGTCGAAAGCGGCCTCACCGACCGCGTGCTTGACGATCCACGCGCGCCCTACACCCAACTCCTTGTTTCTTCGATATTGCAGGTGTGAAGATGATTGCTCCGGCGTACCCCCCTCTGGCCTGCCGGCCATCTCCCCCTCAAGGGGGGAGATCGGCTGTCTCTCCGTCTCGCTTGTTCTGCAACCTTGAAGAGTGGCGAAACCGTGCGCGACATCCAATCTCCCCCCCTTGAGGGGGAGATGGCCGGCAGGCCAGAGGGGGATGTTGGCCCGCAAACGAATGGCGAATGGAGCACCTTCTGATGGCAACCCCGCTCGTCGTCTCCGATGTCGCCAAGAGCTTCACCATGCATCTACGCGACGGCATCAAACTGCCTGTCGTCGCCGGCGTGTCGTTCTCGATCAGGAGCGGCGAATGTGCCGTGCTCGGCGGCCCGTCCGGTGCCGGCAAGAGCTCGATCCTGAAGATGCTCTACGGCAACTACGCCGTCGACGTAGGCCAGATCATCGTCCAGCACGAGGACGGGCTCATCGATCTCGCGACGGCCAGCCCGCGCACCGTGCTTGCCGTGCGCCGGCTCACGATCGGCTATGTCAGCCAGTTCCTGCGCACCGTGCCGCGCGTCTCCGCCCTCGACGTCGTTGCCGAACCGCTGGTCGAACGCGGCGAGGACCGTGAGGTCGCGCGCGGCAAGGCGTGCGCCTTGCTGGCGCAGCTCAACCTGCCGGAGAAACTCTGGGCGCTGCCCCCGGCGACCTTTTCCGGCGGCGAGCAGCAGCGCGTCAACATCGCGCGCGGCTTCATCACCGAGCACCCGATCCTGCTGCTCGACGAGCCGACCGCTTCGCTCGATGCCAGGAACCGCGACGTGGTGATTGCGCTGATCGCCGCCAAGAAGGCGGCCGGCGTCGCCCTGCTCGGCATCTTCCACGACCACGACGTGCGCGAGGCAGTGGCCGACCGCGTCATCGACGTGACCGCTTTTGCCGCCGGAAAAATCGCCGCGTGACCCGAAAACTGTCGGAAACGCCGCTGGTCCACGAAACGGCGGAAGTCGAGAACTCGACGCTCGGTCGCTGGACCGAGATCGCCGAACGCTGCCGGGTTTCGGAGAGCACGATCGGCGACTATTCCTACATGATGCAGGACTGCAGCGCCTGGTGCGCGACGATCGGCAAATTCGCCAACATCGCCGCCAGCGTGCGCATCAACGCCACCAACCATCCGACCTGGCGGCCAACGCTGCACCATTTCACCTATCGTGCCTCGGACTATTGGGACGACGCCGAGCACGAGAGCAAATTCTTTGCCCAGCGCCGTGCCAGGCGCGTCACCATCGGCCACGACACCTGGCTTGGCCACGGCTCGACCATCCTGCCCAGCGTCACCATAGGCGATGGCGCGGCGGTCGGCGCCGGCGCCGTGGTGTCGAAGGACGTCGCGCCCTACACCATCGTCGGCGGCGTGCCGGCCAAACCGATCCGCGAACGTTTCGACCGCCGCACGGTGGAACGCTATCAGGCACTCGCCTGGTGGGATTGGGACCACGCCCAACTACGCGCCGCGCTCGACGATTTCCGCGCGCTTGCGGCGGAAGCGTTTCTGGAAAAATATGGCGGCTAACGTCCCTTGCTCAACGCTGTCGCCTTTTAATTGACGATTGCCGGGCAAAAAGTCGTAAGAAAAAAACGTAAGGATTGGCATGATCAGACGATGGGTAGGATTTTGCCTGGTTGCGCTGGTGACTCTCTTGCCTCAACAAGCGCCTGCCAACCAGGTGCCGAAGATGGATCCTCGCGGCGCGGTCCTTTGCATCTGGATGATCTATGCATCAATCCACGCGATCGGTGAAAACTGCGCTCCGAAGCAAGATCGTGATTTTCTCGACTTCCTTCAGTCAGGGATCGACCGCATGAACGCCTTCATCATCAGGAACTCGGACACCACGCAAGCTGCGCTGGACGAACGGCAGAACCAGATCCGTGCGCGCCAAGCTCAACGCGGCACCGCCTCTTGTGAGCTGGAGGGCGAGAGCATGGCACTCTACAATTCGCTCAAGTCTGTCGATCCCAGCCAGAGCACCGCCAACATGGACAAGTTGCTCGAAGTCGATCGCGAGCCCTTGTTAAACCCCTGTCTTTGAAGGTTCCTTTCATATGCATGACACATGACTCGGACAGGAGGCGGTCTTCCCTGGAGATCGCCATGCTTCACTCCGTGAAACCTTCGCTAGCCGGATTTTTGCCGGCTCTAACCCGAACCCTCCCGTGCATCTCGGCAAGCGCTCCAACAGCGCATACAATTTGCTCGTCGAGCCCGGCAAACTGTCGTCTGCCATACATTCTCGAGGACCCCCTGGTCCTGGGTTGACAGCGCGTCGCCTCTGCACCTGTGGACGGTAACAAAACTGACATCAATCCGACACCGCGGTTTCATGCGGCTGCGCTAGCGAAGGTTAACGGACCTTCGAAACGCGACTGGACTGGAACTTGCCTATGTCAGCAACCTCAGCCACGCTCGAGATCCGCGGTGTCACCCGCCGGTTTGGCAGGAACACCGCCGTCAGCAATGTCGACATCTTGATCCCGCACGGGCAGATGGTCGGCATCATCGGCCGCTCGGGCGCCGGCAAGTCGACGCTTTTGCGGATGATCAACCGCCTTATCGATCCGAGCCAGGGCTCGATTTTCTTTGACGGCGCCGAAGTTTCCAACCTGCGCGGTTCGCTGCTCAGGCGGTGGCAGCGCGATTGCGCCATGATCTTTCAGCAATTCAACCTGGTGCCGCGTCTCGACGTGCTGACCAATGTCCTGCTCGGCCGGCTCAATCACCGCTCGACCCTTGTCAATCTGCTCGGTGTCTTCTCCCGCGAGGAACGGGCCGAGGCGATCGCGGCGCTCGAGCGTCTCGACATCGCCCGCACGGCGCTGCAACCGGCCGGCACGTTGTCCGGCGGCCAGCAGCAGCGCGTTGCGATTGCCCGCGCCATGATGCAGCAGCCGAAAGTCATCCTCGCCGACGAGCCGATCGCCTCGCTCGACCCGCTCAACGCCAAAGTGGTGATGGATTCGCTGCAGGACATCAATCTGCGCGAGGGCCTCACCGTCGTCACCAATCTGCACACGCTGGATACCGCGCGCACCTATTGCAACCGCATCATCGGCATGGCCGCCGGCAAGGTCGTGTTCGACGGCCCACCCGAAGAGCTCAACCGCGAGGCTGTGCGCATGGTCTACGGCGCCGACAGCAATGGCGGCGAAATCTCCGAGGCCATCACCTCGACCAGCGTCACCATCAAGCAAAAAATCGCCGCATCCACCGGACCGCTCGAGCCCGCATTTCCAGGCTACTAGTTCCATGATCCCGGAAAGTGGATACCGGTATACGAAAGGTCATGGACAACCGAAGAGCACCTGGATCGCCAGCCCGCGTCAAGGGCGCTGTCAAAATTCGAACGCTGCCGGCGCGATGCCGGAACCAACAGGAGAGACGCGAAATGTTTAGAAAGATAATCTTCGGTGCCGTTTCCATCCTCGCCATGGCGGTGGGCACGGTCCAGGCACAGGACCTGAAGGAGTTCCGCGTCGGCATTCTGGGCGGCGAGAACGAAGCCGACCGTCTGCGCAATTACCAGTGCTTCGCCGACCACATCAAAGAAGTCCTCGGCGTCGAGAAAGTTTCGCTGTTCCCGGCCGCCGATTACGACGGCGTCATCCAGGGCCTGCTCGGCGGCACGCTTGACTTTGCCGAACTGGGCGCTTCCGGCTACGCCAAGATCTATCTCGAAAACAAGGACGCGGTTCAGCCGATCCTGACGACGGTCCAGACCGACGGTTCGACCGGCTACCATTCGGTCATGGTTGCCCGTGCTGATTCCGGCATCAAGACGCTCGCCGACATGAAGGGCAAGAAACTCGGTTTCGCCGATCCCGATTCGACTTCTGGTTACCTGATCCCGGTCACTTCACTGCCCAAGGACATCGGCATGGACGTGAAGAGCTATTTCGCGTCGACCGGTTTCGGCGGCGGCCATGAACAGCTTGTCCTTGAAGTCCTGAAGGGTACGTTCGATGCCGGCACCACCTGGGCCTCCGGCGTCGGCGACTTCAAGGACGGCTACAGCTCGGGCAATCTGCGCAAGATGGTAGACAAGGGCGTCCTCAAGATGGATGACCTCGTCGAATTGTGGCAGTCGCCGCTGATCCCGAACGGCCCGCTGGTATTGCGCACGTCGATCGACGCCGGCGCCAAGCAGAAGATCACCGACTTCCTGACCAAGCTTCCGGAAACCGATCCGGCCTGTTTCTCGGCGATACAAGGCGGCGATTACAAGGGCTATTCGCCGGTTACCCCGGAATTCTATCAGGCAATCATCGACGCCCGTAAGGCGAAGATCGGCTCGTAAAGCAAGCTGCCAAAACGCCGCCGGGGCCATGAGCCGCCGGCGGCGTTGCCGCATCAGGGGCCGGGGATCTATCGATGAGTGCGACCGACGTTTACCGCGCGCCTGCCCTTTCCCCGGAGGGAGCCACCGTCGAGCGGCACTGGCGCGACCTCGCCGCTCGCCGGCGCCTTTACACGATCGGAGGCCTGGTTTTCCTATTTCTTGCACTCTCTGGCTCGCTCTGGTTCGCCAACGAAACCAACGCCGGAAAGTTCTTCGACCGCCTTCCCTACGTCGCCGACTTTTTCGCCGAGTTGAAGCCACGCGACTGGTTCGACCCGGTGCGCGCGCTGTTCGACCTGCCGTCCCCCTATGACGATGGCAGCCTCAAGTTCGACTACCCAGAAGGCCGGGTCTATCTGACCCAAAGCATCTACATTCCGGAGTATTTCCACCGGATGATCGAGACGCTGAACATCGCCCTGTTTTCGACGCTCGTAGGCGCCACATTCGGTTTCCTGCTCTGCTTCCTAGCTGCAGGCAATATCACGGCCAGCCGCTGGCTCCGTTTCGCCACGCGCCGCTTCCTTGAAATTGTCCGCGCCTTTCCGGAAATTGTCATTGCCGGTTTTTTTCTGGCGATCTTCTCGCTAGGACCCATTCCGGCGATCATTGCGGTCAGCATCCATACCGTCGGCGCGCTCGGAAAAATGTTCTTCGAAGTGGTCGAGAATGCCGACATGAAGCCTGAAGAAGGTCTGCGCGCCGTTGGCGCCAACTGGGTGGAGCGGGTGTGGTTCGGCATCGTGCCCCAGGTCCTGCCCAATCTCATGAGCTATTTCCTGCTCCGCTTCGAGATCAATGTGCGCGCTTCGACCATTCTCGGCGCCGTCGGCGCCGGCGGCATCGGTGAATCGCTGCGTCTTTCGATCGGCCGAGGCCATGAGGCCAAGACCATCGCCATCGTCTTCCTGCTGTTCTGCACGATTGTCGCCGTCGACCAGTTTTCGGCATGGCTGAGACATCGTCTTGTCGGCCGGCAGGCGTTCGCATACGGGCGCGGAGAGTAAGCGAATGAACGCCGATGCCATCAACGACATCGCCATTCGCCATCCGGATGCGTTCCGGCGCTCCCTATGGAAGCGCTACGCCGCCCCGATCGGCATCCTTCTTTGCATTCTCTACACCTTCTATTGCGCGTGGTTCTTCTCGATCGCCAGCGTTCTTGAAAAGGCGAACTGGAACCTTGCCGGCGCGTATCTCGCCGACTGGGTGTCTTACGAAATCCGGCCCGACATCGAATTCAAGGACAATTATCTGACGATCGATTACTCCCGCTTTTCCAAACTGGGATCCAATCCAGATCCCGACTGGGTGGCCAAGCAGATGGGTGTGATCGAGCGCCGGGTCGACGCAGCACCAGCACCGGCAATCGCGACCAACAAGTCGTCGCAGGATTCGTTTATGGCGCCTGGCGCGCCAACCGCCGAGAGCCCAACCGCCCCGTCAAACCAACCCGCTCCGGCTGTGCCTGAAACGGTGCGCGAAAACGCCGTCGTGGCGGCGACCGTCGTTCTTGGCAATGGCCGGATCGCCATCACGCCAAACCTCGTCACAGTGACGCGCGGCGCCGAAAGCGTCATCTTCGACATCGCCAAGGACAGTTCCGTCACGCCGCGCACACCGCTGCCTGACTGGATCGAGCAACGCAGGCCAGGCTCGACAGCCTATGTCTCGTTCGGATTTCTCGGCCGCGCTGAGGTGCAAAGTGACGAAGTGGTCGCCTGGAGACGTTTCTTCGGCTGGGCCAATTTCGTGTTCGACACGAATTCGCCATTCTGGGGAAAGCCGTTCGGCGAGGTCGCTTCACTGGTCGTTTCCGGGGCACGCATCGACCCGTCGCGGTCAAACGCAGCGCTCGCCTGGGATAACCCTCAACAACGCCGAATGGCAGCACGGTGACGTCTGGCTGAAACTTTTGCAAACCATCGTCATGGCTTTTGTCGGCACTGTGCTGGCCTCGATCGTCGCCTTTCCGCTCGCCTTCCTGGCTGCGCGCAACGTCACGCCGAGCCGGATAGCCAACCAGCTAACAAAGCGCTTTTTCGATTTCCAGCGCTCGGTCGACATGCTGATCTGGGCGCTGTTCTTCACGCGCGGCTTCGGTCCGGGGCCGCTGGCCGGCATGTCGGCGATCTTCTTCACCGACACCGGAACCCTGGGCAAACTCTATTCCGAGGCGCTGGAAAACATCGACGACAAGCAGCGCGAGGGCATCCGCTCGGTTGGCGCCACGCCGGCAATGGTGCAGCGCTACGGCGTGCTGCCCCAGGTTCTGCCGGTGTTCCTCAGCCAATCCCTCTATTTCTGGGAATCGAACACCCGGTCAGCGACGATCATCGGTGCTGTCGGCGCCGGCGGCATCGGCCTGAAATTGTGGGAGGCCATGCGCACCAACACCAACTGGGCCAATGTTTTCTACATGGTTCTGCTGATTCTGCTCGTCGTCTTCATCTTCGACAACATCTCCAGCTATCTCCGCCGCAAGCTGATGGGGACCGTCGCAAACAGCAACGATGAGCGGCGCGTTTCCGCCCGTCCGGCGGCAGCTCAGATCGCCTGAGAGGAAGGCTGCGTCCTAGGCTCCGGCCCTCTTCCAGCCGCTCTTGATGTGCTTGTAGCCGTCGCGGTAGACGGCTTCCGGGCTTTCCGAAAAATCGCGCCACATCTTGGTAGCCGCCGCCAAATCTTTCAGCGAGCGGCCGAAGGCCTCGATCGTCAGCCAGTCGTCATAGCCGCTCTTGCGGATCGCCGAAAACGTCTCTTGCCACGGAATGTGACCGCGCCCAGGCACGCCGCGATTATTCTCCGAAATATGGATATGGACGATATTTTTGCGGTGGCGCGTATAGGCGCCGATCGGGTCGGCCTCCTCGATATTGGCGTGGAAAGTGTCGTACATCGCCTTGATATGCGGCCGGTCGATCGCGTCGACATGCTCCGACAGATCGTCCATCGTGTTGAGCAGATAGCATTCGAAGCGGTTGAGCGCCTCCAGCCCGATGGTGACGTTTTTCTTGCCGGCATGGTCGCCGATGGCGCGTTGCGAGGCAACGGAGCGCTTCTTCTCCGCCGCCGTCGGCCCACTGCCGGAGAAGGCGCCGAGCGTCGAATGCAGCGGGCCGCTCAGCGTTTTGGCGCCAAGCGCTTGTGTGCAGTCGATCGCCCATTTCATATAGTCGATGCCGGCCTTGCGCGTTGAGGCATCGGCCGAGATCAAATTCATCGCCGGATCGCCCATCGCCGAAACGGCGGTGCGCTCCAGTCCGATGCGGTCGAGCAGTTCACCGAGCTTCTTGTAGTCGTCCGGCGTGCCGGAGAAGATCGGTATCTCGACGCCATCGAAGCCGGTCGCCTTGATATCCCTAAGCAGTGGCTCGTGTCTCTTCGACACGGCCGTCGTCCACAAGAACATGCACATGCCGATTTTCATCGACGCCCCTCCCCATTTGACGGACGGCTGGCTCCTCCGCCGACTTCGCCATAAGCCCCCTCATCCGGCCGCTTCGCGGCCACCTTCTCCCCGCTGGGGAGAAGAGGCAGACGCCAGCGCCGGCGATCTCCTCTCCCCTCGGGGAGAGGTCGGATTGCCCCCGAATTGCCCTTGCAATTCGGTTGGCAATCCGGGTGAGGGGGCTCCCCCGTTAACCGGGCGCAGCGATTAAAGTTTCGTCCAGGCTCCATTCTTCTTCGACGACTTCACGCAGGCTTCGATGAAGGCCATGCCCTCAACACCGTCCTGGATGGTCGGGAAGATGACATCCTTAGCCGGCTTGCCGCCTTTGCGGCGCGCTGCGCGGATGGCGCGGGCCGCCTCCTGGTAGATGTTGGCGAAGCCTTCGAGATAGCCTTCCGGATGGCCTGACGGAACGCGGCTGACACGCCCGGCGATAGGCAGCGCGCCGGCGCCGTTTCGGGTGATCAACTGCTTCGGCTGGCCGAACGGCGTGTACCAGAGATAGTTCGGGTCGGCCTGCACCCATTCAAGCCCGCCCTTCGAGCCGTAGATACGCAGCTTCAGCCCATTCTCGTGGCCGGGCGCCACCTGGCTCGCCCACAACATGCCCTTGGCCGGGTGCGACTTGCCGATCGGCTTGAAGCGCAGCATCACATTGACATTGTCGTCGAGCTGCCGCCCCGGCACGAAGGCGTCGAGATCGGCGGAAAGCTCATCGAGCTCGAGCCCGCAGACGAAGCGCGCGAGATTATAGGCATGCGTGCCGATGTCGCCCAGCGCCCCGCCGGCGCCGGCCTGTTTGGGATCCGAGCGCCACGCTGCCTGCTTCTGGCCGGTGGCGGCAAGGTCCTCGGTCAACCAGTCCTGCGGATATTCCGACTGCACGATGCGAATGTCGCCGAGCTGCCCCTTGGTCACCATCTCGCGCGCCTGCCGCACCATCGGATAGGCGGTGTAGTTATGGGTGAGGACGAAGACCTTGCCGGACTTTTCGACCAATGCCGCCAGCTTTTTCGCTTCCGCCAGCGTCGTCGCCAGTGGCTTGTCGCAAATAACGTGGATGCCGGCTTCGAGAAACGCCTTCGCCGCCGGCACATGGACATTGTTGGGCGTGACGATGGCCACCGCCTCGATGCCATCGGGCCGCTTGGCCTCGGCCTTGGCCATCTCGGCGAAGGAGCCGTAGCTGCGCGCCGGATCGAGCCCGAGCTCCGCGGCCGAAGCCTTGGCACGCGCCGGGTCGGATGACAGGGCACCGGCGACCAGCACGAACTCATTGTCCATGCGCGCCGCAATCCGGTGCACGGCGCCGATGAAGGCGCCTTGCCCGCCGCCGACCATGCCGTAGCGGATCGGGCCGCCTCCCGTTTCCGACTTCGATGCGCCGACCATGATTTTTCTCCCTCGTCTGAAATACCCCTCCCCCTTGCGGGGAGGGTGGCCCGAAGGGCCGGGAGGGGTCGGTTGATGCCGAGCTCTACGCCCTGCGACCCCACCCCGATCCGCTGCGCGGATCGACCCTCCCCTCGAGGGGGAGGGAAAATCGCGCTAGATTCCCATCATGGCGCGCAGCACCTTTTTATCGGTCGCGCCGCCGGCGAAATCGTCGAATGCCTTGTCCGTCACCCTGATGATGTGATGCTGGATGAAGGGCGCGCCTTCGGCCGCGCCATCCTCGGGGTGCTTCAGGCAGCACTCCCATTCCAGAACCGCCCATGAATCGTAGTCATACTGGGCGAGCTTGGAGAAGATGCCGCCGAAATCCACCTGGCCATCGCCGAGCGAGCGGAAACGCCCGGCCCGGTTCGTCCAGCTCTGATAACCGGAATAGACGCCTTGCCGGCCGGTCGGATTGAACTCGGCATCCTTGGCGTGGAAGGCCTTGATCCGCTCGTGATAGATGTCGATGAATTCGAGATAATCGAGCTGCTGCAGCAGGAAATGCGACGGGTCGTAATTGATGTTGCAGCGCTTGTGGCCGCCGACCGCGTCGAGGAACATCTCGAAGGTCGCGCCATCGAACACGTCCTCGCCCGGATGGATCTCGTAACCAACATCGACGCCATTGTCCTCATAGACGTCGAGGATCGGCTTCCAGCGCTTTCCCAGTTCGGAAAACGCCTCCTCGATCAACCCCGCCGGCCGTTGCGGCCAAGGATAAAGGTAGGGGAAGGCCAACGCCCCGCAAAACGACACCGACGCCTTGAGCCCGAGATTTTTCGAAGCCTTGGCGCCGAACTTCATCTGTTCGACGGCCCATTGCTGCCTGGCTTTAGGATTGTTGTGCACCGCAGGCGGCGCGAAGCCGTCGAACTGCGCGTCATAGGCCGGATGCACCGCCACCAACTGCCCCTGCAGGTGCGTCGACAGCTCGGTGATCTCAACGCCCGCCTCAGTGCAGATGCCCTTCACTTCGTCGCAATAGGCCTGGGAGGACGCCGCCTTCTCGAGGTCGAACAGCCGGCTGTCCCAGGTCGGGATCTGCACGCCCTTATAGCCCAGCCCGGCCGCCCATCTGGTGATCGACGGCAGCGAGTTGAACGGTGCGGCATCGCCCGCGAATTGCGCCAGAAACAGCCCAGGACCCTTCATTGTCGACGGCATCGGCATCCTCCCTAATTTATCCACGACCAAGCATAGCGCCGATTGAAAGCAGGGCCAGCCTCTTTGGTCTTTTCTCGACAGGCGCTAGTGCGCACCGCCATTCTGGTATTACCAAATATGGTCGTTTGGTCAAGCGCCGCCGCTCGCAACCAGCGCTGCGAAAATTACCGGGCTGCGGGCAAATACGCCAGTTTAATCAAAGAAATAATCATGGGCCGGGGCTGCCGTGCAGGATTTCTTGCCGTCCAGATGAAATTGCTGTAGACCCTCTTTTCACGCCCAATTGGTCGAACCAGTTACGACAAATGCTGGAGTGCCTTGGGGAGGAACCATGCAACGCAATCTGGTGGAGTGCGTCGCAGGCGAATTGTTACAGGCGAATTCTGGGAAGGACAGACCATGCATCTTTCGACGCACAACTGGATGCGGGCGGAACCGTTGGAGACGACGCTCAAACGCATCAAGAAATTCGGCTATGAGTCGATCGAGATTTCCGGCGAGCCCGCGCAATACAAGATCAATGAGACACGTGCCCTCCTGAAGGAGCACGGCATCCGCTGCTGGGGGGCGGTGACGCTGATGCTGGGCGAGCGCAACCTCGCCGCCAAGGACCAGGGCCAGCGCGAGCGCTCGGTGCAGTACGTCAAGGACGTGCTGACGATGGTGAGCGAACTCGACGGCGAGATCATCACGCTGGTTCCCGCCACCGTCGGCAAGGTGGTGCCGGACGGCACCGAGGAAGAAGAATGGAAATGGGTGGTCGACGCCACCAGGGAATGCTTTACCCATGCCAAGAAAGTGGGCGTCAAGATCGCGGTAGAGCCCCTCAACCGCTTCGAGACCTATCTGTTCAACCGCGGCGCCCAGGCAATGGCGCTGGCCGATGCGGTCAGCCCCGAATGCGGTGTCTGCCTTGACGCCTATCACCTCCATATGGAGGAGTTTAACGTCTACGATGCCATCCGGCAGGTCGGAAAGCGCCTGTTCGATTTCCACGTCGCCGACAACAACCGCTTCGCCGCCGGTCTCGGACAGATCGACTGGCCGAAGATCGTCGGCACCCTGAAGGAAGTCGGCTACGACGGCGCGCTGACCAACGAGTTCGTCGCCCCTGTCGACCGCACGCCGGCTGCTCCCTATCCCGACATGGTCGAACGCAACCCGGTCGACATCTCGCCGGAGCAGCTCAAATTCATCCAGGACCACGGTTCCAGCGTGCTCACGGAAAAGTTCTACACCGACCAGATGCGCATCACCGCCGAAACGCTGCTGCCGCTGATCAAGTAGTCGATCTCTGGAAACGAGCCTTTCCGCCCGACGGCGGCCCCTAACGGCGGCAAGGCAGAGGATGAACATGCGCATCAAGACGGTCCAAGCCTGGTGGGTCCGCATACCGATCGAAGCGGCACGGCAGCACCGCAGCGACTTCGGTCAGGTGACGACGTTCGACGCCGCCATCCTGCGCATCGAGACTGACGATGGGTTGGTCGGCTGGGGCGAAGGCAAGAATGCCGCCGGCAGCACCGGCAGCTATGGCGCCCTCGTCCACATGCTGAACCATGAGGTCGGCCCGCAGCTGATCGGCTGCGATCCGGCCGACCTCGGGGTGATCTGGGAGATGCTTTACAATGGCGTGCGCCACGACAGCGCCGCGCAAAACGGCCACGCCATGCCGCAACTGGCGCGGCGCGGCATCAGCGTCGCCGCAATCAGCGCCGTCGACATCGCATTGTGGGATATTCTGGGCAAGTCGCTGGGGGTTCCGGTCTGGCGGCTGCTCGGCGGCCGCAAGCTCGATCGCATGCCGGCCTACGCTTCCGGTGGCTGGGCCCCCACCGAAGCGATCGGCGACCAGTTGAAATCCTATATCGCCAAGGGTGGCTTCAAGGCGCTGAAGATGCGGATCGGCGCGATGGACGGCACCCCGCACAATTCGGCCGCCCGCGTCCGCGCCGCAAGACAGGCGCTCGGCCCTGAACTCGATCTTATGGTCGATGCGCACGGCACCTATACGGTGGCGGAAGCCAAACGCTTCATCCATCTCGCCGGCGATCTCGATCTGGCCTGGTTCGAGGAGCCGGTCATCGCCGACGACAAGCCTGGGATGGCCGAAGTGCGGGCGTCCGGCTCCATCCCGATCGCCACCGGTGAGAGCGAGGCGACGCGCTATGCCTTCCGCGACCTCGCCACGCTCAAAGCGGCCGACATCTTCCAGCCGGATCCTGCCTTCTGCGGCGGCATCAGCGAGGCGATGAAGATCGGCACCATCGCCAGCGCCTTCAATCTGCGCTTCGCGCCGCATCTGTGGGCCGGCGCCCCTTGCTTCTTTGCCGGGCTGCATGTCTGCGCTGCTTCGCCGGCTAGCTTTACCGTCGAATATTCGCTTGGCGCCAACCCGATGATCCACGATCTGATCGAGGAGACTGTCGAAGCAAAGGACGGTATGATAGCGATCCCCGAGAAGCCCGGACTGGGATTCACCCTTTCGGAACGGTTCCTGGAGGCGCACGCGCTACGCGGCTGATCATGAAAGAAAAGAACCTTCTCGCGGAACTCGCCGCCTATCTGTTCTCCCACTCCGACAAGGCGACGGGCCGAACGCCGTCGGAGCGAGAACTGGCGGAGCATTTCGTCGTCAGCCGCGGCCAGATCCGCGAGGCGCTGGCTATCCTCGAAGCCATGCGCATCGTCGAGCGCCGGGCCAAGTCCGGCATCTACATCGACACCAAGCAGGCCAGCGTCGAGGCGATGGCGCTTTTTGCCAGGGCCGGCCTGCCGCTCGATCCGATCCAGATCTACGAGACGGTCGAGTTGCGCAAGATCCACGAGATCAAGGCCGCCGAGCTTGCCTGTTCGCGTGCCACCGAGGAAAATTTCGAGCGGCTGCGCGAAATCCTGAAGGCTTCGGAAGACCGCATTGCGGCGGGCGAGGGTCTCGCCAAGGAAGACCGCGAATTTCACCTTGAAATCGTGCGGGCGACCAAGAACAGCGTTTTTCACAACATATGCAGCGTCTACTACATGATGGGCGAACAACGCCTGCCGATCTATTTCAACGATCCCGAACGCAGCGTGCGCTCGCATGCCGAGCACATCCAGATCTACGAGGCGCTGCTGCGCCGCGACGGCAACCTCGCCCAGGCGCTGATGAGCGCCCATCTGCAAGGTGCGGAAAGCTACTGGAAAGGCCTGATCGAGGGTGGCGGGGCAGAACCTCACAGTCCAGCGCTCGAACAGGTCTGACATGCCTAAAATCTTGACGACACACACGCTTCACCCGCGCGCCTCCGCCATGCTGACTGGGGCCGGTGAACTCGTCGTCGCCTCCGCCCTCGATGCGGACACGCTGGCGACTGAGGCGAGGAATGCCGACATCATCATCGTTCGTGCGCCACTGCCATCGGCGCTTTTCGAACGTGCGACGAAGCTCCGGGCCGCAATCCGCCACGGCGCCGGGCTCGACATGGTTCCCATGGAAGCCGCCACGGCAGCCGGCGTCCTGGTGGCAAACGTGCCGGCGGTCAATGCCCGGTCGGTCGCCGAATACGTGATGTTCGCGGCCCTGGCGCTGCTTCGGCGTTTCCGCGTAGTAGACCGCGACTTGCGGGCGAAGGGCTGGCTGGCCGGTCGCGACCACACCATTCTCGCCAGCGAGCTCGCCGGCAAGACGATCGGCATTATCGGCTTCGGCGCCATCGGACAGGCAGTCGGCCACATTGCGGCGCATGGTTTCGACCTGAACGTGGTGGCGACGACGCGCAGCATGAGGCCTGCGCCGGACAGGGTCGGCTTTCTGTCGATCGACGCACTGGTCGAGCAGAGCGATATCATCGTTCTGTGCTGCCCGCTGACACCGGAGACACGCGGCCTGATCAACCACGAGCGCATCGGTCGAATGAAGCCGCACGTGCTGCTGATCAATATTTCGCGCGGGCCGGTGATCGACGACGACGCGCTGATCGAAGCGCTGCGGAAGGACCGTATCGACGGTGCCGCGCTCGATGTCTTTGCGACGCAGCCGCTGCCGCCCAATCACGCCTATTTCGGCTTCGACAATGTCATTGTCACGCCGCACATGGCCGGCATCACCGAGCAGTCGATGATGCGCATGGGCGTTGGTTCGGCTGATGAAACCTTGCTGGTGCTGGCCAACAAATTGCCGGTCAATCTGCGCAATCCCGAAGTGGTCGAGCACTACCGGCGACGGTTCCCGGCCGACGTGTAACGCCGTCGCCGTATCGCCCAATTTCTGCACGACGCTGCACCCATGCTCGTTTTTCGCCGCACGCCGCTGCTTGTTTCGATCTGCGTCCTGCCCTCGGTCGCTGCGGCCGAGAGCAGTTATGTCTATTGCGACAACGGCCTGCGGTGCGTGATGGCGCCCTGTCCGTCGAACAGCGCGCTCGATCTTGCGACGGGCAAGATCATCAAGGGCGTGTCGATCGACATCGATGGATTGCCGCAGGAGGACAAGGCGCTCGATCTCTCTGACAAGCTCTACGCCGGCAAGGTCGTCGTTGTCGGCTCCATCGAGACCCGGATCCAGACCCTCAACGGCAAGCGATACACTTTGCCATGGCTGGTCGCGACCGGTGTCGAACGCGCGTCCAGGGACAGCGAACGCGGCCACTGTTCGTCGCATTGACGTTCACATCATCCACGGCCAAGCAGTGCCTCGACTTCCGCCGCGATACGCAAGAGACGGTGGTCGTGGCCGTTGCGCGCCACCAGCATCAGCCCGGCAGGGCGCGCCATTCCCGGCATCGGCAGCGAGATCGCACAGAGGTCGAACTGGTTGGCGACCTGCGTGTTGCGCAGCAGAAGGCCTTCCATACGCTCACATAGAACTTCGTCGCTGGTCATCGACACGATTGTCGGTGCGGTGACCGGTGTGGTCGGCAGGGCCAGCACATCGACAGACGCCAGCCGCTCGTCCATTGCCGCGACAAGCGCCGTGCGGCGGCGGATTGCCCTTATATAGGCCGTGGCCGGAACGGCGGCAGCGCGTGACAACGGCTCGCTCACCCGCGGATCCACCGGTGTCGTCGCGCCAGTCGCCAGCCAATCTGCATGGACCTCGGCACCCTCCATTGCCGCGATCGAGGCCCGCCTGGTTACCGCGCGCAAATCGGCAAGGAGGTCATCGATGGACAGATCAGCGAGGCGTGCACCCGCGAGTTCCACCTTGTGAACACATCGGTCGAACGCTACCGCGACCTCTTCTTCCGTATCCTCGAAGAGCACGCCGCGCGGAACACCGATGCGCAGCCCGGCAAGCGAGAGCGGAACAAGTGCCGCGAACTCTTCGCCGGCCATTACCGCGTCGGCTGCGGCACATTCGGCAACGGTGCGCGCGAGCGGGCCAATGGAGTCCAGCGTGGCCGATAGCGGGAAGACGCCATCGCGCGGCACGCGCCGCGCCGTCGGCTTGAAGCCGACGACACCGTTCAGCGATGCCGGAATGCGCACCGAACCGCCGGTGTCGGAACCGATTGAGATCTCGCTCGTGCCTTCGGCAACGGAAACACCGGCGCCGGAGGATGAGCCGCCCGCAATCCGGCTGGCGTCGGTCGCATTGCCGGGCGTGCCGTAATGCGGGTTGACGCCGATCGCGGTGAAGGCGAATTCAGTCATGTTGGTCTTGCCGAAGATGACGGCGCCCGCCTGCCGCAATCGTTGCACGATGACGGCATCCCGCAGCGCCGGCGCCGCGGTGCTGAGCAGCAACGAACCGGCCGTGGTCGGCTCGCCGGCGACATCGAACAGGTCTTTGATCGACAGAATTGTTCCGTCGAGCGGCCCGAGCGTCACGCCGGCTCTGCGCCGACCATCGGCGGCATCGGCTGCTGCCCGTGCGGCCTCCGGATAGAGCTTTACGAATACGCTTTCATTGTCCGCGCGGACGGCGAGACGCGAAAGGACGACTTCGAGGCGGTCGCGGACGGATTGCATTTTCGGTGTCGGACTCCGGACGCCTGCAACGTCTTACAGGCAACGACTGGTGCATGGCCTGCAGAGACATAACCCGGCAAAAGCACATTTGCACCCCTGTCGAACGGAAGGAGGAGACCTGATGCTCTACAAAGGCAGCTGCCACTGCGGCAAGATCGCCTTCGAGGTCGAAGGCGATCTGACCGGAGCCGTGCGGTGCAATTGCTCGATCTGCTCGCGCAAGGGCGCGCTGCTATGGGCGGTGCCGCACGAGGCATTGCAGGTGCTTGCCTGGGGCGACGATCTTGGCAGGTACACTTTCGGCAACCATGTCATCGCCCACCGGTTCTGCCGGACCTGCGGCATTCACCCCTTGGCCGAGGATGTCAGCGAAGGGAGCGAACGAAGCGCCTACGTCAATATCCATTGCATCGACGGATTGGACCTTGCCGCTGTGCCGGTTCTCGACTTCGACGGCCGCGCGGCCTGAAACCGAAACTATTGCCGGCTCCCAGCGTTCGAGCGGTCTAACGGTACCCCGTCACATCGGCTGGTTTGCCGGCGTCCTGAACCTCGGGAACGTAGCGCCACGCGTCGGGCCGCGAGCCGTCGAGATCGGTAAAACCGTAGAGCTGCGCCAGCCCGCCACTCGACAGCGACTGTCCGTTCCAGCGCGAACGATCCGGGTCCGCCGCAAGCGCCGCCACCGCGCGCCCGACAAAGCGCGGCGTCTCCGAGATGACAAAATGCGGCACTTTCGCTGTCGCATCATGCCAGTTGTCCTCCGTGACGCCGAATGCCTCGAGCATCATTTCCGAACGCAACCAGCCGGGTGTCAGCGAAATCGAGGTGGCACCGTGCGGGGCAAGGTCCTGAGCATGGGCCCAGGCCATGCGGGTCACCGACACTTTGGCGAGGTCGTAGAACGGGGAAAGCCGATAGTGGTCTCCATTATACTCGGCTGTGCCGTCGGTGACTTCGACAAGCAGCCCGCCCGGGCGCTCAATCAGAAGCGGCAGCGCGTAATGCGCGGTGATCAGATGCGTGTCGATGCCCAGCCGCAACATGCGCAAACCATTCGTGAGATCATGCTCCCAAACCGGCTTGTTCCATTCAAACAGTTTCTCCCCGCCCCAGATGTCGTTGACCAGCACATCGAGGCGGCCCTGCTCGGTACGTATCCGGTCGACCAGCTTGCGCACGTCTTCCACAACCAGATGATCGACTTGCACAGCGATGCCATGGCCGCCTTGCGCTGAAACAAGCTCCGCCGTTTCCTCGATGGTTTCCGGGCGGGCGTATTCGGACTGATGCATGCGTGTCGTCCGCCCTGTGACATAAACCGTCGCGCCCGCGGCGCCCAGTTCGACCGCAATACCTCTCCCCGCACCGCGCGTTGCACCCGCGACCAAGGCGACTTTTCCCTCAAGCGTCATTGAACTCCCCACGGCTCTGACCAACCAGACTCTGACCAACCAAACGCTGGCTTTCTTCAATGCCATAATATATAAATGATCATTCGGTTATAAATGGATGTCAAGATGCCGCGGCAAAAAACGCAATCCGACGAGTACGTGCTGGAAGCGGCGCACCGGCTGATCCACAAGCATGGCCCGGAGAGCCTCACATTCGAACGGCTGTCCAAGGCTTGCGGACTTTCCGGCTCGACCCTGGTGCAGCGTTTTAAGAACAAGGCCACGCTCAGGCAAAGAACCTTGCTGCAGGCATGGGATAGGCTGGATGAGAATACGATAAAGCTCGCCGATGCGATACAGAGAACCCCTGCTGGCGCGATCGGGTTGTTGGTGGCGCTTTCGCGTGACTATGGCGGCATCGAATCCTATGCCGAGGGCCTGCTCGTCCTGCGTGAAGATCTGCGCGATCCGGTGCTTCGCGCGCGCGGGGCATCGTGGAAGGCATCCCTGTGCAACATCCTCGACTCTTGCTTTGCTTCGGTGGCCAACACGCCGTTGGATATCGGCCTGCTGATGGCATCGCACTGGCAAGGTTCGCTGCTTTGGTGGAGTTTCGACCCGAAAGTCGAAGTTGCATCCTACGTCGAAGACAGTCTGGGCCGTTTCGTCGCGGCAATCGCCACGGCCCGAAAACCATAACCGATTTTCGGGCCATTTCTTGGAGGCAACAGGCGTCCTACGTTGGGCGCACGTGCGGAATGGCTTAGGTCGCGCTTCTCGGGCCGAGCAAGAACGCCGCCAAGGCCGCCAGCAACGTCGCGATTCCGCAATAGGCGAAAGCACTGGCAACGCCGGCATTGTCGACGAGCAGGCCGCCGAAAACCGCGCCCAGCGCAATGGCCACCTGGAACGTCGCGACCATCAGCCCGCCGGCGCTTTCAGCCTGGTCGGGAGCGGCTCGCACCAGCCAGGTTTGCAGCCCGACGGGCACCGCGCCGAAGGCAAAGCCCCAGGCGGCAACCGCTATCGCCGCAACGACTGGCGAGGCTCCGAGAGTAAGCAGCAACGCGGCTGCCACAGCAATCAGCAGAGGCGCCATGCCGACGGCGGTTTTGAGACTGCGTTCGGCCATGAAGCCACCGGCAAAGTTGCCGAAGAATCCACCGATGCCAAAGGCGAGCAGCACCAGAGAGATCGTCTCGATGTCCAGCGCAGGCACCTTCTCAAGAAACGGGCGGACATAGGTGAAGCCGGCAAAGTGTCCCGAAGCGACCAATAGGACCACCAGAAGCGCAACCCTGATCATCGGGCGCTTCATCACTTCCAGCAAGGTCCGAACACTTGCCACGCCCGCCGGCGGCAGCTTCGGAAGGGTGGCGATCTGCACGAGCAGCGCCGGGGCGCCGACAACCGCCGCGATCATGAAGGCCGTTCGCCATCCCCAGATGTCGCCGACATAGGCGCCGACTGGGGCGGCACAGACCGTCGCCACCGAAACGCCGGTGAGAATGATCGACATGGCGCGCGGCATCAGTCGCATTGGAACAAGCCGCATCGCCATGGCCGCCGACATCGACCAGAAGCCGCCGAGGCTTACTCCGAGCATGATGCGAGCGATCAGAAGAACGGGAAGCGAAGAGGCAAACGCCGCTACCAGGTTCGACAGGATCAGGAGCACTGTCAGTCCCCACATGACCAGCCTGCGGTCCAGCCGTTTGGTGACGATAGCCATGGTCGGAGCGGCTATCGCGCCGACAACGGCCGTCGCTGTCACCGCTTGGCCGGCAGTCCCTTCCGTGACACCGAGGTCCTGCGCCAGCGGCGTCAGCAGACTGGCAGGCAGGAATTCTGCGGTCACCAGCCCAAACACACCGAGCGCAAGGGATACGACCGCCCCCCACGCCGGCTCGGCTCGTTCGTCGGTTTCCGCGGGATCGAGAACGGCGTCCATGACGCCTGTCGCGGGTTCGGTCATGATGGAATCTCCGATCTGGTTGCAGCGCAACATTTGGCTGCAGTGCAACATAGGGAGTGACCGCCTGGAGTTTCCATGCTAGAAACACCATCATGCTTGACTATTCGTCCAAAGTTCCGATCACCGGTGATCCGCTGACAGACATATTGCGCGGGTTACGGCTCGACGGCGTCGAATACGGCCGCTGTGAAATGCAGGAGCCCTGGGGCCTCCAGTTTCCGGCCCAGACGGCGGCGCGGTTCCATTTCATCGGCCGCAAGGGATGCTGGCTGCTGCAGCCCTCTGGCGAATGGGTGGAGCTCAAGGCGGGCGACGCGGTGCTGTTGCCGCGCGGTGCAGCACACGTCCTGGCGAGCGAGCCGGGCATTGAGGCTTCGCCGATCCAGGGCTACAAAGTCGCCGAGGTCTGCAAGGACGTTTACTGCATGTCCAATGAAGGTCGCCGGCCGGGAACGCTGCTGTTTTTCGGCAGCATGTATTTCAATCTCGACGGTTTGCACCCATTGCTCGGCATGATGCCGGACGTGATGCGCGCGCACGAGTTGGAAGCCTATGAACCCGGCATCCCGCATCTGCTGGAGGCGATGGCGCGCGAAGTGACGATGGAGCGCGTCGGATCCGGCGGCATTCTGGCCCGGCTCGCCGATGTGCTGGCGGCCACCGTGATCCGGTCATGGGTCGAGCGCGGCTGCGGCGACTCGTCCGGATGGATCGCGGCGGTGAGAGACCGCGAGATCGGCCGCGTGCTGGCCGCGATCCACCTCGAACCGGACCGCGATTGGACCGTGGAAACGCTCGCCAGGATGATGGGCGCCTCGCGATCGGGTTTCGCCGAGCGCTTCGCAACGATCGTCGGCGAAACCCCGGCAAAATATGTCACCCAGGTGAGAATGCACCAGGCACGGCAATGGCTGGTCCGCGACCGGCTGAAGATTTCCGTCGTCGCCGCGCGCCTCGGTTATGAATCCGACGCGTCCTTCAGCCGGGCGTTCAAGCGCGTCATCGGATCGGCTCCCAGCCATTTCCGCGCCGAGGAACAGGCTGAGACCCGTCAAGCCGGCTAAACCTGGCCAAAGGCTTCAAGCCGCGAGAGCATTTTGCACCCAAGTGGAATCACTTGGCGTCGCAGAAATGCGGCTAAAACAAATAGATAGAGCGGGATGCCTCGTTCAGTTTGAACGCATCCCGCTCTAGCATCCTTCCCGCCCAGCAGGCGCGCTTAGAGACTGTTTCGAAAGTCGCTCCGGCGAGTCATATGGTGGTGGTTTCGAGAACCGGAGCGGAGCGGACATTTGGGTCCGTGAGCACCGGAAGCACAGAAAACGCCATCAGATGGCCGCCGGAGTAGAGTTTCCAAGCAGTCTGTTAGCCTGCGTGACGAAGGCTTATCCCGCTCCCCTTGTCGAACAGCACCACCTTGTCCGGATCCCAGGCAAAGCGCACCGGCTGCTCGATCTCGACATCGGTTCTGGCCGGCACCGTGGCGCGCAGCATGGCGTCGCCGACCCGCAGCGTCAGGATCTTTTCGACGCCATGGTTCTCGACATCGTGGACGCGCGCTTCCACCGGCGCCCCGCCCTCGAGATAGACATCCTCGGGACGAATACCGAAGACGAGCGGGCGACCGTCGGTCGCACCGCTCGTCTTGGCACCCCCCGTAAAAGGCAGCTCGAAATTCAGCGGTGCCATCACCGCGCGGCCGTCGACGAGCTTGCCGTCGATGAGGTTCATCGGCGGCGAGCCGACGAAGCTCGCCACATAGGTGTCGCGCGGATTGTTATAGATCTCATACGGTGTGCCGGTCTGGACGATGCGGCCATGGTTGAGCACGCCAACCTTGTCGCCCATCGACATCGCCTCGATCTGGTCGTGCGTGACGAACAGGAAGGTCTGACCAAGGTTCATTTGGATGTTCTTCAGCTCGGTACGCAGCGCCTCCCGCAGCTTGGCATCGAGCGCCGACAGCGGCTCATCCATCAGGAATACGCGGGGCTTCCTGACGATGGCGCGACCAATCGAGACGCGCTGCATCTCGCCGCCAGAGAGGCGATCCGTCTTGCGGTCGAGCAGATGCTCGATACGCAAGGTCCTGGCAACGCGATCGACGCGCGTCTTGATCTCGTCGGGCTCGATGCGGCGGATTTTCGGCTTCAGCGGGAATTCGAGATTCTCGCGCACCGTGTAGCGCGGGTAGAGCGAGTATTGCTGCAGAACCAGCGCCACGTCGCGCTCGGCCGCACCCCAGTCAGCGACATCAGCGCCGTCGATGAGTATCTGCCCCTCATCCGGCTTTTCCAGGCCGGCAATCATGCGCAGCGTCGTCGTCTTGCCGGCGCCGGTCTCGCCGAGCAGCACGAAGAACTCGCCGTCGGCAATGTCGAGATTGAGCCCGGTCAATGCGGTGTGATTGCCGAATGTCTTCGAGATATTCTTGAGCTGGATATGGGCCATCAGAGTCTCACCCCCAGCGAATTGCCGCTTGTCGTGTCGAAGAAGTGCGCCTGCGCCGGGTCGAGCCTGGCGAAAACCTGAACCCCCGGCTTGCCGACGAAACCGGAACGGGTGCGGGCGCGCAACATCTGTGCCCCGACCTTGAGGTCGACGATATCGTAGGAGCCAAGCGGTTCGATGATGTGCGCCTCGACCGGCAGGTAACCGTCCGCCGGCTCGCGCGAGACCATCACGCCTTCGGGGCGGATGCCGAGTGCAAGGCGGTCCTGCCCGACGTTCGCGGCGTCGAGCTGGCCGCCCAGTTCGGCCGGGAAAAGGAACCCTTCCGCGGCCCCGTCGAGGGTGACCCTGGCGCCGGAGCCGTTCATCGTCACCGCCGCGTTGGCGACGTTCATCACCGGCGAGCCAACGAATTGCGCGACGAACAAATTGGCCGGGTGCGTATACACTTCCGATGGGCTGCCTACCTGCTGCAGAACGCCCTCATGCATAATGACGATGCGGTCGGCAAGGCTCATCGCCTCGATCTGATCGTGGGTGACGTAGATGGTGGTCGAGCCCTGCTTGATGTGCAGCCGCTTGATCTCCGCGCGCATCTCCTCGCGCAGCTTGGCGTCGAGTGCGCCGATCGGCTCGTCCATCAGCATCGCCTTCGGCCGCCGCACCAGCGCCCGGCCGATCGCCACGCGCTGCATGTCGCCGCCCGACAGCGCCGACGGCTTCTTGCCGAGCAGGTCGGTGATCTGCAGCACTTTGGCGACCGAGCGCACCTCGCCGTCGATCTCCGCCTTGCTCTTGCGCATGGCGCGCAACGGAAAAGCGATGTTCTCGTAGACGCTCATATGCGGATAGAGCGAGAACGATTGGAAGACCATGGCGATGTCGCGGTCGGCAGCCTTGAGATGCTGGACCGGTTTGCCGTCGATGAGGACATCGCCGCCGTCGATCGTCTCCAGCCCGGCGATGGCGCGAAGCGTCGTCGTCTTGCCGCAGCCCGACTGGCCGAGCAGCACGATGAACTCGTTGTCGTCGACCTTGAGATTGAGGTCCTTGATGACCTGAACGGCGCCGAAGAATTTCTGGACGCCACGAAGCTCGATCTGGGTCATGCGTGACCTTCTTTTTCCGGCCGGCCGGTCGCTTGCGGCTTCTGCCTTGGACCGACCCAGCCGGTGATCATGAACGTCAGCAGCCCGACGATGATGATCGTCAGGCCGTAGCGGTGCAGGAAGAGATTCCACGGCTGGCAGAGCGCGATGATGCCGCACACCATCACGATCTCGGCCGTGCGCTGGATTGTAGCATGGCGGATCATTTGCGAATCGCTCCGAAGGACATGCCGCGCAGGAGGTGGTTGCGCAACAGGAAGGTGAAGATGGCGACAGGCAGCAGGAACAGGAAGGTGCCGGCCGCGATGACCGTCCAGTCGGGCAACCCGGAACCGACCTGGCTTGGAATGAACGGCGGCGCGGTCTGGGCGCGTCGGTTGGTCATGATCAGCGCGAACGCATATTCGTTCCACGCCGTGATGAAGCAGAACACGGCGGTGGCGGCGATGCCGGTGGCCGCCTCCGGCAGCACGATCTTGAAGAAGGCCTCCATGCGCGTATAGCCGTCGACGAGGGCCGCCTCCTCGTACTCCTTCGGAATTTCGTCCATGAACCCCTTCATCAGCCATACCGAGAAGCTGAGGTTGAACGCGGTGTAGAGGATGATCAGGCCCCAATGCGTGTCGTTGAGGCCAACCGCCCGGTACATCAGGAACATCGGGATCGCCACCACCACCGGGGGCAGCATGCGCGTCGACAGGATGAAGAAGAGCAGGTCCTGTTCCCCCTTTATCTTGAAGCGCGAGAACCCGTAAGCCGTGAAGGTGCCCATGCCGACGGCGAGGATCGTCGAGGTGATGGCGACGATCAGCGAATTCATGAAGCGGCTCGGATAGCCGGACCACTGCACCTCGCCCCTGCCCGAGCGCACCACCTTCTCGCCGCCGTCAAACACCAGCCGCTCCCACCACGGGGCGGCGGCGTATTGTTCCGGCGTCGGCGCAGTGCGCAACTGCGACCGCTTGGTGAACAGCTTTACGAAGGGCGATATCTCCGGCTGGAAGACCACCGTCGGCGGGATGGTGGTGGCGAGATTGCGCGGCTTGAACGCCGTCGAGGCTATCCAGTAGATCGGCGCCAGGAAGATCATCGTGACGATCAGCACGCCGACGATGGCGAGCTTGTTGAGCGAACGCTCGGCAGAGGTGGTGACAGCGGCCATGCTAGCGCTCCTTCACCTTGTTCAGGTATTTGACGTAGATGTTGGTGATCGCCAGGATCATGATCAGCACGATGTAGGCGAGCGCGCAGGAGCGCCCAGTCTGCCATTCCTGGAACGCCATCTTGTAGAGCCGGATCGAGATCACCTCGGTGGTTGGCTGGCTGGTCAGGATGTAGGCAAGATCGAAGGTCTTGAAGGCCTCCATGGTGCGAAAGATGATCGCGATCATCAGGATCGGCGCGACCAAGGGCAGCGTAATGCGAAAGAAGGTATAGAACGAGCCGGCGCGGTCGATCGCGGCTGCTTCGTAGAGGTGCTTCGGCACCGCCGACAGGCCGGCGAGCGACAGCAGCATCACGAAGGGTGACCACATCCAGATGTCGGTGATGGCAACCGCGTAGAGCGCCATGTCGGGGTTGGACAGCCACTCGAAGGAGCCAAGGCCGAGCGTATAGTTGATGATGCCGAAGGACGGATCGTAGAGCAGTTTCCAGAACAGGCCGACGACGGCCATCGACAGCATCATCGGCAACAGCAGCAGTGTCGTCAGCAGGCCCTTCAACGGGATATCGCGGTTGAGCAGCAACGCCACGCCGAAGCCGACGATGACCTGGCCGACTACGGAGACGATGACATATTTGGCGGTGATGGCGAAATTCGACCAGATGAACGGGTCGTTGAGCAACTCGCGGTAATTCTGCAGTCCGACGAAATTGGCCGCCGCGGGGCTCGACGCGCGGAAGTCGGTGAACGAATAGCCGAGCGAATAGATCAGTGGAAAGATGTTGAAGACGATCAGGAAAACGATCGTCGGAATGATGAAGAGATTGCGGATCGTGAGGTCGCTCATGCCGCGGGCGGCGGAGCGCGAGTTGGGATCCAGCGTGGTCATGACTGCAGTGGCCAAGGCCCGTTCCTTCCTTGTCCGGAAAAGAAAACGGAAGGGGCGGGCTCCCGCCCCCTCCGAGCGTTAATGCCGTTTACTTCACGCGGTTGTATTTCTTGAACGTTGCGTTCCAATCCGCGGCGAGCGAATCGAGCACTTCCTTGGCCGTGCCCTGATTGCCGGTGATGTACGGATAGACGCGTTGGTTCATCTGGATGAGCAACTCGGCATATTCCGGCGTCGCCCAGAAGTCCTTCACCTTGAACATGGTTTCGTAGAAGGCCTTGTTGTAAGGCGTGGCGTTCTGGAATTCAGGCGACTCGAGCACCTTGGCGCTTGCCGTGTAACCGCCGAGTTCCGCCCATTTCTTCTGCGTCTCGTCCTTGATGAACCATTCCAGGAACTTCATCGCCTCTTCCTGATTCTGGGAATAGGAGACGACGGAGATGCCCTGGCCGCCGAGCGCGGCGAACTGATCGCCGTTCGGTCCAGGAGGATTGGCGAAGAAGCCGGTGACCTTGGCATTCGGGTTGGAGGCTTCGTTGATAAGCGCCGGGAAGAAAGCGAAGTAGTTCATGCTCATCGCCGCCAGGTTCTCGGTGATCGCCTGGTTGTCCTCGATGAAGAAGCTCTTGGCCCAACCAGGAGGGGTGAAGGAATAGAGCTCCTTGTAGGCCTCGAGCGCCTTGACGTTCTGCTCGGAGTTGATGATCCCGTCGACCTTGTAAGTGGCATAGTCGCCAAGTTCGCCGCCGAAGGAGAAGATGGCGTTCTCGACGCCCATCACCAGAGCGTCATACGAGTTATCGGTATAAATGGCGACGCCGTAGCGCTTCTCGTCGGGACGGTGGAAGAATTCGGCGATGTCGCGCAGCGCCTTGAAATCCTTCGGCACGTCGAGATCGTAGCCGTACTTGGCCTTGAAGGCTTCCTTTTCCTTGGGGTCTTCGAACCAGTCCTTGCGGTAGGACCAGCCGACTGCGTCACCCTCGGCCGGGATCGACCAGTACTTGCCGGAGTTGGCCGGATATTCGGCGTAGTATTTCACCGTCGCCGGCGCCATCACTTCCTTCAGATTGTGCTTGTTGAAGAAGTCGGTGAGGTCGACGTAGTGACCGGCCTCGGATGCGGCGCCGATCCACTGGGAATCGCCGACCACCATGTCGTAGGCGCTGCCCTTGGCGTTGAACTCGGTGAATGCCTTGGTCTGGAAGTCGCCCCAAGGCGTGGTTTCGACCGTGACCTTCACGCCGCTCTCGGCCTCGTAAAGGTTGACGAGTTCCTGCAAATAGTTCGCCGGATCCCATTCAGCCCAGAATATGGTGAGTTCCTTATCCTGCGCGTAGACGGACGTTCCGCAGGCGAGCACTAAGCCGATACCAGCAAGCATGCTGGTCATTGTCTTGCGCATAATGATTTCCTCCCTTGTGCGCATTCTACCGTGTCATGCGAGCCGGCGGCGAGGCCGGCCCTGGTAGTTCCTCCCGTGATGGCGCCGTTCCGGTTTTTGAGCCTCCTTCGCCAGCCGGAAATGGATCGCAGCCCTCACTTTTAATCCGCTATATTGTCCTGATCTGGTATTACCAATTTCGGACGCACGTCAAGCTCTTTCTTGGACGGTAGCAGGCCCTCAGACAAGCGGAATCCACCAACATCTGTCTGTTTTTCTTAAATTTTCCTACTCCTTGATACGCAAGAGCCTTGTTCGCGCTACGGCGCACCGACTATTGTCAGTAATCGGCATCCCCATCTGGTCGAACCAGATCGATATTATTCCGCAGCTGTCGCCGGCGCGCTTCTGCCTCCGCCGGTCATCGATTCCATCACTGCAGCCCGTACCAGGGCGCCGGCTGCCCATTGCGCTACCGACATCATCTTGCGGCTGTCCAGCCCCCATATATCCTTCAGTATGATGAGCACTTCGACGCCGAAGATCAACGACAGGGCCTGTGCCAGGCGCTTGAATTCGCGTGGCGGCAGCCGGTTCTTGAGCGGTGCGATCGCGTCCTTGAGCAGATCGACGCGATGGCCGCGCGTGAAGGCCGGCTCGCTGCCCAGCGTGCCTGCCTGCCGCCGCGCCCACTGGTCGAGCGACAGCTTCAGCGCCGCCTTGAAGGTCGCCTCGAAGGCCTCAATGCGCGGCATGGCGGTATCGAACAGTTCGACGACGCGGCGCTCGGGATCGGTCGAGGCCGATTTCCAGGTGAGGATCGGCCCGAGCCCTTCGTCGACCACCGCCTGGACCAGCGCCGTCTGGCTTGGAAAATACCGATAGGCGGTGGCGCGGGAGACTTCCGCCGCTTCGGCGACCTCGCTGACCGAAGGCGTGGCGCCCGCCTGCATCAGCCTTGTCGCCGTATCCAGCATCAACCGTCTTGTGCGCGCGCGCGGTCCACGTGCGGCCCCAGAACCGGCATCGTCGGAAACCGCCGCTTGTTGACGTGAGACATTCATGTCAATACGATACGCGCGTCTCAAAAAATTGCAATGGTCTTCGCGATGCCGAACGGCCGGGCAAAGAGCGGCAGGCGGCAACGCCGAGCGCGCCTAGAACCGGGGAAACGCAATGAAGCGCGTCTATGTGGTGGGCACCGCCGACACCAAGGGTGAAGAACTCGCCTTTCTTGCCGATGCGGTCGCCGCCACCGGTGCTGCTGTCGTCCGCGTCGATGTTGGAACGCGCAACGCGACCGTGCCGGTCGATATCTCGGCCGAAGAGGTCGCCGGCCATCATCCCGATGGCAGCAGTGCCGTGCTGGGCAGCGACGATCGCGGCACCGCGGTGGCGGCAATGGCCATCGCCTTCACCCGGTTTGTCCAATCGCGCGCCGATATATCAGCTGTGATCGGCATCGGCGGTGGTGGCGGCACTTCGATCATCACATCAGGCATGCGCGCGCTGCCGCTCGGTCTGCCCAAGATCATGGTTTCGACGCTCGCCTCGGGCGACACCGCACCTTACGTCGATGTCTCCGACATCGTCATGATGCCGTCGGTGACCGATATGGCCGGCCTGAACCGGCTGTCTCGTGTCGTGCTGCACAATGCCGCCCAGGCGATAGCAGGCATGGCTGCAAAACCGCCGCCGCCACCCGACGGCAGACCGTCGATCGGCCTCACCATGTTCGGCGTCACAACGCCATGCGTGACTTCCATCGCCGAGCAGCTTCGTTCGACCTATGACTGCATGGTCTTCCACGCCACCGGGACCGGCGGCCGCAGCATGGAGAAGCTGGCCGACAGCGGCTTGCTGTCCGGCGTCATCGACATCACGACGACAGAAGTCTGCGACCTCCTGTTTGGCGGCGTTCTGCCGGCGACCGAAGACCGCTTCGGAGCGATCGCCCGCACGAAACTGCCCTATGTCGGCTCGGTCGGCGCGCTCGATATGGTGAATTTCTGGGCGCCACCGACCGTTCCACAACGCTATAGCGGGCGGCTGTTTTACGAGCACAATCCGAATGTGACGCTGATGCGCACGACCCCCGACGAAAGCCGCAAGATCGGCGAATGGATCGGTGCAAGACTGAGCCTTTGCGAGGGACCGGTCCGGTTCCTCATTCCCGAAAAGGGCGTCTCGGCGCTTGACATCGAAGGCGGCGCCTTCTTCGACCCTGAAGCCGATGCAGCACTCTTCGAGGCTATCGAACGTACGATCATGCCGGATAACACGCGCCGAGTGACGCGCCTGCCGCTGCACATCAACGACCCCGAATTCGCCAAGGCTGCGGTTGCGGCTTTCCTCGACATCGCCAGACAGTGAGAGCCGAAGCCATGGCCGCGATACCACGCAAGAAGATTCTGGAAAAGTTCCGCAAGATGATTGCCGGCGGCGTACCGATCGTTGGCGGCGGCGCCGGCACCGGCCTTTCGGCCAAGGCCGAGGAGGCCGGCGGCATCGACCTGATCATCATCTACAATTCCGGCCGCTACCGCATGGCCGGGCGCGGCTCGGCCGCCGGCCTGCTCGCCTATGGTAACGCCAACGAGATCGTCAAGGAAATGGCCTATGAGGTGCTGCCGGTGGTGAAGAAGACGCCGGTGCTGGCCGGCGTCAACGGCACCGATCCCTTCGTCATCATGCCGCTGCTGCTAGCCGAGCTGAAGACGATGGGTTTTTCCGGCGTGCAGAACTTTCCGACCATCGGCCTGTTCGACGGCCAGATGCGGCAAAGTTTCGAGGAAACCGGCATGGGCTTTGGGCTCGAGGTCGACATGATCGCCGCAGCACACGAACTCGATCTCCTGACCACGCCCTATGTGTTCAACCCCGATGAAGCGCGCGCCATGACCAAGGCCGGCGCCGACATCGTCGTCGCCCATATGGGGGTGACCACCGGCGGTTCGATTGGCGCGACGTCGGCCAAATCGCTCGACGACTGCGTGACGGAGATCGACGCGATCGCTGAAGCGGCGCGTGTCGTGCGCAAGGATGTCATCCTACTTTGCCATGGCGGGCCGATCTCGATGCCGGACGATGCCCGCTACATCCTCGAACGCTGCAAGGGCCTGCACGGTTTCTACGGCGCCAGTTCGATGGAGCGGCTGCCGGCAGAAACGGCGATCGCCAGGCAGACTGCGGATTTCAAGGCCGTCATGCTGGAGCATCGGACCCAAAAGTGGGAACCGGCTTTGGGAAAATCCGACGCTAAAACAAAAAGACAAAGCGGCACAAAAACTGTCGCCAAGAAAAGGAAGGGATGAGACGATGACCGACCAGAGCAAGGTATTCGTGTATCCGAAGGATGTCAGCGCCTTCGGCTTCAACTGGGGCAGACTGTCGCTGACGGTGGCTCCCGAAGTGAACGGCGCGACGCGTTTTTCCGGCGGCGTCGTCGACCTGCCGTCCGGCAAGGGCCACACGCGCCACAATCATCCAGGTGCTGAAGAGATCATCTTTGTCATATCAGGCAATGGCGAGCAGATGGTCGAAGACGAGAACGGCAATCCGGTCGTTGAGAAGGTCGGCCCGGGTTGCACCATTTATGTGCCGGAAAGCCGCTTCCATTCGACGCTGAACACCGGCGATGCGCCCATGCAGCTGTTCGTCGTCTATTCGCCGGCCGGGCCGGAACTGGCGCTGCGCGACTTGCCGGATTTCACGCTGCTGCCGCCGGGTGGGAAGTGATCTCTACACTAATCGCATTTGGAGTTGCCCCCTCATCCGGCCGCGGGGCCTGTCCTCGGGCTTGCCGGAGGCAAGACCCGTGGGCGGCCACCTTCTCCCCGACGGGAGAAGAGGTAGGCGCCGTCGCTGGCGATCTCCTCTCCCTTCGGGGAGAGGTCGGATTGTCCCGAATTGCCCTTGCAATTCGGTTGGCAATCCGGGTGAGGGGGCAGCGCCTTCATTGCAGGGCTGTCAAACTCCACCCCGGTTCCAGCCCCTGCCCCGGTCGCCGAACATGACGTAGCCAGCGTCGGTGACCGCCACCGTGTCCTCCAGCTTGATGAAGCCGCGCGTCGGGTGAAGCATCGTCGTCTCGACCGAGAGCACCATGTTTTTCTCCAGCGGCTTTTCGGCATAGGTGCCTTCATAGGTCACCGGATGGTTGGTCATCAGGAACGGCGCTTCATGCGTGATCAGCCCCATGCCGTGCGCAAAGAAATCGGTATAGGGCGCGACCTTGGATTTCTTCAGCACGCCTTGCGCGTAGGAAATCATGTCACCACCCAGCGTGCCGGCGCGTACCTTGGAAAAGGCCGCCTGCTGCACCGCCTCGACTTCGGCCAACAGATCCTCGAGTTCGGCATCCGGCTCGCCCAGAATGCCCATGCGACAGAGGTCGCCGATATAGCCGTGATAATTGCCGCCGGAATCGATCGACATCACCTCGCCCTTCTTCCATACCTGCGGCGAGGCGGCGCGGTTGTGACTGGCGCCGAGCGTCAGCAGGCAATATTCGAAATGCGCGCCGCGATTGGTCTCCTCGCGCCGTAACTGCTCGATGATCTCGGTCTTGGTCGTGCCTTCGCGTGCCCAGGCAATGGTTGCCAGCATGGAATCGGTGATCAGTTCAGAGGCGGTGCGCAGCTTCTCCAGCTCAGCTTCCGTCTTGATCGCCCGCATCCGCTCCAGCATATCAGTCCCGTCGATCAGCTTGGCGTCCGGCAACGCCTTGCGGATCAGCGTGTAGGCATCCGACGGCAGGAAAGCCGGCTCGATGCCGATGCGGGCGTTGCCCTTGCCGATTTTCGTCAGGTGCTCAACCGCGAGATTGGCGGCGTCGAGCGTGCCCCAGCAGGCGGCGTGCAAGGTCGGCGTCCAGAATGGGTTGTTCTGGTGCTCGGCGCCCTCCATGCGGTTGCCGATATAGGCGGCGTGGTCCGGCCCACCCTTCTCGTAGACCACGATAGGCAGATAGCGGCTGTGGCCGATCGCATCCATGGCGGCGAAGAAGATGAACTTGTAGCCGCCAAGCAGATATTGCGTGTTGTGCTTGGAGGTGGCGAGCAGAACATCGATACCGGCCTCCTCCATCAGCCGATCGACCCTGGCCTGGTCGAACGGGATGGTGCTGACGGCATTCTTACCCGGAGCGACGTTCATCTTTCTCTCCCTGAATTCCCTGGCCGGCCGGTCGGATCGCCGGCGGTGCCCAGTCTGGTTCTACTAGATAAGTCTGGTCCTACCAGATAAGGTCGGATTGAACCGCTTCCCTGTAACTGGTCCAGCGGACGAAATTTTCAAAGCCACATGAGGATGCGCCAAATCCGTCTCTGGCGAAACCCTCGGCAAGGCTCATAATCATCCTTGCAAGGATGCCGTCCGGCGTCCGAGGGTACTGGGCCACCCGGCCGGGTGGCTGAGAGGGACGGAGTTCGATCATGTCAGATGTCACGATTTCCAGGCGCACCATGCTTGCCGGTTCGGCATTCCTGCTGGCCTCGACGGCGCTGCCGACCATCGGTCTGGCACAGACGCCGAAGAAAGGCGGGCGGCTGGTTGTCGCCGCCGATTCCGAGCCGCGTAATCTCAACCCGGCGATCGTCGCTTCCAACGGTGTGTTCTTTATCTCGAGCAAAATCGTGGAAACGCTGGCCGAGGCGTCCTTCGACGGCAAGGACGGGCTCGACCCGCGCCTGGCGATAGGCTGGGAGGGCGCCGCCGATGGCCTGTCGGTGACGTTCAAATTGCGCGAGGGCGTCAAATGGCACGACGGCAAACCCTTCACCTCCGCCGACGTCGCGTTCTCGGCGCTGCAAATCTGGAAGCCGCTGCAGAATCTCGGCCGCACCGTGTTCAAGGATCTGGAGGCGGTCGACACGCCGGACGAACTGACGGCGGTTTTCAAATTCGCCAAACCGACACCGTTCCAGCTGATCCGCAACGCCTTGCCGGCGCTGAGCAGCGTGGTGCCGAAGCACATCTACGAGACCGGAAAGATCGAAGAGAACCCGGCCAACAACGCACCGATCGGCACTGGCCCGTTCAAATTCGTCGAACACAAGCCAGGCGAATATTACCGGCTGGAGAAGAATGCCGACTATTGGGGCAAGGACAAGCCCTATCTCGATGAAATCATCTACCAGGTGCTGCCCGACCGCACTTCGGCGGCAAGCGCGCTTGAGGCCGAAGAAATCCAGCTCGCCGCCTTTTCCGCTGTGCCGCTGGCCGATCTCGACCGCATATCCAAAGTACCTGGCCTCAAGGTGATCACCAAGGGTTATGAGGGGCTGACCTATCAACTCGTCGTCGAGATCAACCATCGCCGCAAGGAGCTTGCCGACCTGAAGGTGCGCCAGGCGATCGCCCACGCCATCGACAAGGATTTCATCGTCAAGACGGTGTTCCTCGGCTACGCCGCGACAGCCACCGGCCCGGTGCCGAAGAACGATCCGCAATTCTATACGGCCGATGTGCCGACCTACGCCTTCGACGTGGCCAAGGCCAACGCCTTGCTCGACGAAGCCGGCTACAGCAAGCGAGACGACGGCAAGCGCTTTTCGCTGAAGCTGCTGCCGGCGCCCTATTTCAACGAAACCAAGCAGTTCGGCGACTATCTGCGCCAGGCGCTGGCCGCCATCGGTATCGACGCCCAGCTGGTCAACAACGACTCGGCCGCGCATATCAAGGCGGTCTACACCGACCACGCCTTCGACCTTGCGGTCGGGCCGCCGGTGTTCCGCGGCGATCCGGCGATCTCGACTACCATCCTGGTGCAGAGCGGCATTCCGGACGGCGTGCCTTTCTCCAACCAGGGCGGCTACAAGAACGACGAACTCGACGCCCTCATCGCCAAGGCGTCCGAGACGCTCGACCCCACCGTGCGGACGGAACTTTACAAGGAGTTTCAAAAAAAGGTCGCAGCCGACCTGCCGCTGATCAATGTCGCCGAATGGAGCTTCATCAGCGTTGTCAGAGACACGGTGGGGAATGTCGCCAACAACCCGCGCTGGGCGGTGTCGAACTGGGCGGACACTTATTTGGAATCGTGACACTATCGCGCGGATGAAAATTCGCAGCGAAATCTGTGTGGGGCGCAGCGCATCTCACGATCGGCACACCGCCAAGCAGCCGGCGCCACCATGACCCGCGCGGTTCTCCTCCTTCGCCGTCGCCTCGTCGGCAGCGTCTTCGTGCTGCTGATTGTCGTGATCGGCACTTTCCTTTTGCTGGAAGCCGCCCCCGGCGACGCGGTCGACGCCTATATCGTCTCGACCGGCGGTGACGCCGGCATGATCGAATTGCTGCGCCATCGTTGGGGCCTCGACCAGTCGGCGTTGACGCGGCTGGCGAACTACCTCTGGGCGCTGCTGCATCTCGACCTCGGCCAGTCGGTCACCTTCTCGCGGCCGATCCGCGACGTCATCCTCGAACGCCTGCCCAATACGTTGCTGTTGATGGGCAGCGCCACCGCGCTCTCCTTCGGGCTCGGCTCGGCACTCGGCATCTATGCCGGCGCCAGGCCCGGCAGTTTTCGCGACCGTTTCCTGTCGATCGGTTCGCTGGCGCTGTATGCGGTACCGGGCTTCTGGCTCGGGTTGGTGCTGATCATCATCTTTGCCGTCGACCTGCGCTGGTTTCCGATCGGCGGCATCGAGAGCATCGCGTCGGGCAAGACCGGCCTCGACCGCGCGGCCGATATCGCCCGCCATCTCATCCTGCCGGTGTCCGCACTCGGCTTCATCTATCTGGCACTCTATCTGCGCATGATGCGCGCCGGCGTGGCCGAAGTCTGGCGGCAGGATTTTGTGCTCGCCGCTCGCGCCAAGGGGCTTTCCCGCCGCCGCATCGTGCTCGCTCACGTCGCCCGCAACGCGCTGTTGCCGTTGGTCACCATGCTCGGCCTGCAATCGGCGCAGATGCTCGGCGGCAGCGTCGTCATCGAAAGCGTCTTTTCGGTGCCCGGCCTTGGCCGGCTGGCGCAGGAGGCGGTGGCGGCGCGCGACACGCCGCTGCTGCTCGGCATCATTCTCGTCAGCGCCGTTCTCGTTATCATCATCAACCTTCTCGTCGATATCGCCTACGCTTTCCTCGATCCGCGCGTCGGCGCCAGCGAGACCAGCGCGTGAGCCCGTTTCGCCGCTTTCTTCGCACGCCGGAAGCGATCGCCGGCGCGATCATTCTGGTAGCGCTGTTCGCCATGGCGCTATCGGCGTCGCTATTCTTTCCCGGCGATCCGCAGGCTATTGCCGGGCCGGCGCTGCTGCCGCCCTTTCAGGACTGGTCGCTGCCGCTCGGCACCGACCGGCTCGGCCGTGATGTGCTGGCCGAGCTTCTCCACGGCGCCCGTACCTCCTTGGCGGTCGGGCTGGCGGCGGCAGCCGCAGCCCTTGCCGTCGGCGCAATAGTGGGCACGCTGGCGGGCTTTGCCGGCGGCCTCGTCGACGAGGTGCTGATGCGCATCACCGACGCCTTCCAGACCGTGCCGAGCTTCCTGCTGGCGCTGGCTTTCGTCAGTGTCGTCGGGCCGTCGCTCGGCGTCGTTGTCGCAGCGATCGCGCTTGGCGCCTGGACGGGGCCGGCGCGTGTTGCCCGCGCCGAAGTGCTGTCGATCCGCGAGCGCGATTTTGTCGCCGGCGCCCGTGTCATCGGCATGCATCCGCTGGAGATCGCCTTTCGCGAAGTGCTGCCCAACGCATTGCCGCTGGTGCTGGCGCTGTCGTCGGTGATCGTCGCCGCCGCGATCCTCACCGAAGCGGCCCTCTCGTTTCTCGGCCTCGGCGACCCCAACCGCGTGACCTGGGGCGGCATGATCGCCGAAGGTCGCGCCGTGCTGCGCACCGCGCCTTTCCTGTCGATCATTCCGGGCGTAGCGCTCGTGCTGACCGTGCTCGGCGTCTATCTCGCCGGTGAAGGCTTCGTCGAGACGGCGGCGGTGAGAAGGAGCCTGTCGTGACGGCGCTGCTTTCGATCCGCGATCTGACGGTGATCTATCGCCGTGACGGCAGCGAGGTGGCGGCGCTGAAACATGTCGGCTTCGATGTCGCCGCCGGCGAACGCTTCGCCATCATCGGCGAGAGCGGTTCGGGCAAGAGCACGCTGGCGCTGGCCATTGCCGGGCTGCTGCCGCAATCCACCAGGATTGAAGGCCGTATCGACTGGTTTTTGCAGTCGCCGCCATCCGAATTCATTACCCGGTCCACCCACACCCCACTCGGTGGCCGCGATATCGGCTTCGTCTTTCAGGACCCGTCGGCCAGCCTCGATCCGGTGATGGCGGTCGGCGAGCAGGTCGCGGAAGTCGCGAATACGCATCTCGGCCTTACTTGGTCGCAATCCTATGCCAAGGCAAAAACCCTGCTTGGACGCGTCCGCCTGCCCGACCCGGAGGCCGCTCTGCGCGCCTATCCCCACCAGCTTTCCGGCGGCCAGAAGCAGCGCGTGGCGATCGCCGCAGCGATCGCGGCCGGTCCGAAACTGCTGATCGCCGACGAGGCGACCAGCGCGCTCGACACAATCGTGCAGGCCGAGATCGTCGCGCTGATCCGGCAATTGGTGGCCGAGGACGGCATGACGCTGCTGTTCGTCAGCCATGACATCGCGCTGGCCGCCGAGCTGGCCGAGCGCATCGCCGTGTTCCGGCACGGCGAGCTGGTCGAGCTCGGTGCGACGGCGCAGATCATCGCTAGCCCGCGCCACGCCTACACAAGAGCGCTGCTCGACGCCCATCTCGGCCTCGATGCCGAACCGCTGCTGCGGCAGGCAGGAGCGACGAGGTGAGCAGTCCATTGCTGGCCGTTTCCGGCTTGACCAAACGATATCGTCGTGGCGACAAGACGATCGCCGCCGTCGATGACATTTCCTTCCACATCGAGCCCGGCGAGACGCTGGCGCTGGCCGGGCCGTCCGGCAGCGGCAAGTCGACGATCGCCAGGCTGGTGCTGCGGCTGATCGAACCGGACGCCGGCCATATCGAGTTCGAGGGCGGCGATTTCCTGTCCCTGAACGGCGCTGCCTTGCGCGCACGGCGCGCGCGTTTGCAAATGGTGTTCCAGGACCCGCTCGCCGCCTTCAACCCGCGCGCCATGGTAGCGCGCGTGCTTGACGATCCTTTGCGCATCCATGGCGTCGCCTCTCGACCGGAGCGCCCGCACCGCATCGCTGCTCTGCTCGAGCGTGTCGGCTTGAGCGCTGATCTCGCCGGCCGCGCCATCCACGAGATCTCGGGCGGCCAGCGCCAGCGCATAGCGATTGCTCGCGCCATCGCCACAATGCCGTCGCTGATCGTGCTCGACGAAGCGGTGTCTGCGCTCGACGTATCGGTGCGCCGACAGATCCTGCAATTGCTGCTCGATCTGCAACGCGAGCAACGGATCGCCTATCTGTTCATTTCGCATGATCTTGGCGTTATTAGCGCCATCGCTCATCGTGTCGTCATTCTCGATGGCGGCCGCGTCGCCGAGAGCGGCAATGCCCGTGCGGTCATCGGTGCCCCGCAGTCGGCGATCGGCAAGGCGCTGGTGGCGGCAGCGCCAAAGCTGAACAGGACCAGCACGCAGGACGCGGCCGATTGTCAGTAACCCAGCGCGCAACCGTCCTTGCGTGGATCGGAGGCGCCGGTAAGCGTACCCTTGTCCCAGTCGATCAGCACCAGCTGGCCGCCGCCATGCGGCTCGGTCGCGATGGACACTTGGTGGCCTCGCTCGCGCAGGCCGGCGATTGCATCGGCCGGAACGCCACGCTCCGCCTCCACCGTATCCTGTCTGTAGAACACGCGTGGCGCATCCAGCGCCTCCTGCGGGTCCATGCCGAAATCGATCATGTTGGTGAGCAGGTGGACATGGCCGAACGGCTGGTAGCCGCCGCCCATCACGCCGAACGGCATGATCGCCCGGCCCTTGGCTGTCACCATGCCTGGCATGATGGTGTGCATCGGGCGTTTTCCCGGGGCGATTCGGTTTGGGTGGTCCGCCGCCAGGCGGAAGCTGCTGCCGCGATTCTGCAGGACGACCCCGCTCCTGGGGCCGACCACCCCGCTGCCGAACGAATAAAAGGTCGAGTTGATGAAGCTGACTGCATTACGATCGCGGTCGACCACCGAGATGTAGACCGTATCGCTCGGCTGAAGCTCCAGGCGTGGCAGATGCGTCATCGCGCGCGCCGGATCGATCTCGGCGCGAAGCTGGTCCGCATGGGATCTGGACAACAACTGCTCTACGGGGACATGGACTTGGTTCTGGTCGCCGATGAAATTGTCGCGGTCCTGATAGGCAAGCCGCCCCGCCTCGATCTCGAGGTGAAAGCGCTCGGCGCCGTTCGGCTCCAGAGAGCCGAGCGAAAAGCCCGACAGCACATTCAGCATGATCAGTGCCGTCAGCCCCTGGTTGTTCGGCGGCATCTGATGGATGTCGTAGCCCCGGTAGGATGTGCCGACCGGCCTGACATAGTCGCCCTTCGTAGCCGCAAAATCCTCGAGCGCATGCAGCCCACCGAGAGCACGCAGACGCGACACCATGTCATCGGCGACCTCGCCTTCATAGAAGCCGGCACGACCGCGGCGCGAGACGATGCGCAAGGTGTCGGCCAGTTGCGGCTGCCGGTGCAGTTCGCCGGCCAGTGGCGCCTTTCCATCCGGCAGAAAAATCCGCGCGGCATGTTCGTCGGCGGCCAGCAAGGCAGCACTTTCAGCCCAGTCGAAGGCCACACGGTCTTGGACGACGTAGCCCTGTTCGGCGTAACGTATGGCGGGTGCGAGCGCGGCGTCGATGCCCTTTCTGCCGTGATCCTCGAGCAGCCGGCACCAGGCGTCGACGGCGCCCGGCACGGTGACTGCGTGCGGACCGGACTCAGGCAGTTCGTCATGCCCCCTGTCCAGATACCACTGCGCCTCTGCTGCTGCAGGTGCGCGGCCGGAGCCGTTGAAGGCCAGAACCTCGCCTTGGCCGTTGGGACAGTAGAGGACGAAACAGTCGCCGCCGATACCGGTCGATTGCGGCTCGACGACCGCCTGCACCGCCGCCGCGCACACGGCTGCATCCATTGCATTGCCGCCAGACCGCAGCATCTCGACCGCCGCCAGCGTCGCCAGAGGGTGCGATGTCGCGGCCATCGCTTCCGTCGCACGAACCGGCGAGCGCCCGGGGAGTTGGAAATCACGCATGCAGTTCAATAGCCTCTGACCAACCAGATGTGAACTGGCAACAGGAGCCAAAGGGCTGCGCCACGAAAAGCAGCACGAACGACGAAACGATCACCATGGCAGCGCTCAACCCTCGGAAGCAGCCCATCTCAATCTGCGAATTTGAAAATCTCCGTAGTGTAATCGGGGTAGGCGTCCAGACTGTCGAAAAGGTCGGCCAGGTCAGGGGTATCCGCCAATATTCCGGACAAGACCAGCGCAGTCGCCACGCCGGCACCAATTCCACCAGCGATATCGTGTTCGACGCTGTCGCCGACACAGACCACGCTGCTGCGGTCCGGGTTGCCCGCCAGCGCCAGCGCGGCGTCGAAGATCGGGGCGTAGGGCTTGCCGATGCGGGTGACGCTGCCGCCGAAGCTCTCGTAGAGATCCGCAAGCTGACCGGCGCCAAAGCGAGGCCCCACTGCCGTCAGCATGATCTTGTCGGGATTGGTGCAGAAGCACGGCACCTGCCGCATCGCTGCCGGTGCAAATAGTCTGCGATAATGGTCGATGTCGTAGCGATCGCCCTCGCTGGCGGCGATCAGCACCAGCTCGGCATCGTCGCCGTCCCCGGTCAACGTGAAAGGCAGGCCTTCAATCGCCGAGCGGTCGCCTTCGCGGCTGATCAGCAGGCACTTTGTGTTTGGGCGCAGCGTTCCGGATACCGCCATTTCGTGAAAGGACCGCCACGCGATCTCGCCGGAAGAGACAAATTGATCCCAGCTTCCTGGTTGGAAGCCGAGCTTCAGCAACCGGGCCTCATTGGGCCGCGCCCGCCTGCCGGAGTTCGAGACCAGCACGATCGTCCTGCCTGCTCGCTTCAGCGCCGACAATGCCTCCACAGCGCCCGGATAGGGGTTCGTACCATCGTGCAGCACGCCGAACTGATCGAGCAGGAACACCTGATAGCGCTCAACCAGCGCCGCGATGCCGTCGAGATGTTCAACCGTTTTCGTGCTCACAAAAGCCCCGCTTCGATTGCGCCCATCAGCGCCAGCCGCGCCGTGCCGGCGGCCGCCTCATCCGAACGCGCCGGCAGAAAACCGACCCCCAGCTTGCGCTGCCGGATCGCGGTCCAGGCGGGATTTGCCGCACCGCCGCCGACACTTCTCACCGAGAGCAGGCGAGGCGCGCCGAGCTCGGCAAGCCGGCGATAGCCGAGCGCCTCGATCTCGGCAATGCCCTCCAACATCGCTTTCAGATAGTCTGCGTCGTCAGCAGGCCGCGGCGTCAGACGTGGCGGCAGAGCAGGGTCGGCGATCGGAAAGCGTTCGCCGACCGCGGGAAGCGGATAATAGTCGAGGCCGGTCTCCGTCATGGGGTCTATGGCCGCACTCAGCTCGATGATACGCCCGAGCGAGAAATGCTGCGCCAGCACCTTGCCCCCCGAATTCGACGCACCACCCGCCAGATAGGCATCTCCCAACCGATGGCTGTAGATGCCGAACTGCGGCGCCGAGATCGGCCGGTCGGAGAGGATTTTGAGGGTCAGCGAGGACCCCAGCGCGGTGACGCCGTCGCCAACTGCCGCAGCGCCCGTCGCCAGGAACGACGCGCAGCCATCGGTCGTGCCGGCGGCCACGGCGACGTCGTGCGCCAGGCCGAACAGGTCCGCTGTGCTCGAGGTGAGCGTTCCCGTGACATCGCCCGGCCTGACGACATCAGGCAGGAGTTCCATGCGCATGCCGGTCGCCGCGATCCAGTCCGGCCAGCGGCGCGCCTCGACGTCGTAGCCGGTTTTCAGGGCATTGTTCTCGTCGCTGGTGTCGAAGCGGCCAGAGAACTGTGCCGCGATCCAGTCGGCCTGATGCAGCACCGCGGCAACGCCAGACAGGCGCTGGTATGACAGCGCCTTGGCGAGACCTGACGTCGCCCCACGTGCTGCGCTCGCGGCCGGCGCCTCGCGCGCGATCACCGCCAGAATGGCGTCGTCGTCGACCTTGTCGTTGTACATCAACGGCTCGGCCAGCGGCCGCCCGGCGCCGTCGACCGGCAGCAGCGTGCCCGAAGTGCCGTCGACGGCGATCGACCGGACCGCCGCACGATCGATGCCCGAAAGCAGTTCCGCCAGCGCCGCGCCCACCGCTGACCACCACACCGAGGGGTCGCGGGCGTTCTGGCCAAATCTGTCGAGTGGAACGGCGGAACGCGCGGCAATCGAAAAATCCGGGCGCATGGCGACGGCGCGGGCGCCTGATGTGCCGATGTCGATGCCGATCGAAAGGGGGCCAATTGGACGCGCCATGTCAGCCGCCAGCTGCATTGAGTTTCTGGCGATACTGCTCGGCGTCCCAGTTGATCAGTTCGTCGTTCTCGGCGGCGGTCAGATAATTCAGCTTCGCCGCGACGTCGACCCGCGCCGTCACGTCGGCAAGGCAGCGTTGCATGGCATCGGCGCCGGGACTGGCGTCGCCGCGCATCAGCACGCCAAGCCCGGGAAACAGGATCGCCACCGGTGCCGTGCCGCACCGTTCGATGACGCGCAGAACGTCCTCGCCAGGCCGCGCCACGACCGAACCCTTGCCGAGAAAGATGACGTGATCGGGATAGAGGCTGCCCCCCGACGCCATGCGGCAGCTTTCAGGATCGATCGCGACGGCATGCGCTTCGACATCCGCCGGCAACCTGTAACCGGTGCGTCCGATGAGCGCCGTCAATGCCGCGATGTCTGGCTCCGCCACCTCGCGTGGCGGCCGCGCCAGCAGCCCCGTGACGCGGCGCAGCAGCGCCTCGGCGCCGGCCACGGTCTCGGCTGCGACCACCAGGCCGTGATTGGCAAGGATCAGCACATCGACCCCAGGCCGAAGGCGCTCGGCAATGCCCTGGGCGAGCGGCAGGCCCGGCCGGAGATAACGGACATACGCCCATTCGAGGCCATCCAGGCGCTTGGCGATTTGAGCCTCGCAGTCGGCCTGCACGGCAAGCGAAATGGTGTCGACGCAGTGGACATGCAGAACGACGCGCTGCGGCATCAGCGCGTGAACCGTGGTCTCGATCGAGGGTCGCAGCTTGCGGATGTTGAGCGCCTGGATGGCGAACGCCTGTGGCTGATCGGCGGCCGGGTCGCGCTGTTCGACAGCCCTGAGCAGCGGGGGGATCGCCACGGGAACCATGATGTCTTCGGCGAGCGCATTCTTCAGCCAGGTACCCGAAGCCTTGATCCAGAGCGTGTCTCCGGCTTTCAGCGAAGTGTTGCCGCCCGCGGCCTGGGTCAAATGCGGGTCGCGCCCGATGCTGGCCGAAAGCGACCGCAAAGCGGCCAGTTCCTGCGCATCCGCATTGATTGCCATCGAAACTCCTTTCAACAAACCGGCCGCGTAGCCACGGCTTTGGATCCCCGTAGCTGGGATAACGAATGACGTTGGTATCGCAGATGCGAGTAAGTTACGTCAATGGTGATCTTATCCCATCAAATCTAGCTTGCAATCTGATCCGCGTTGAGTAAGTTTCACCAATTGCCGTGGCAAAATGGCATTTCGGGAGGGTATCCGTTGAGCGACTCCGGCCGCCAGCGTCAGATCGTAGACTTGTTGCGGGATCGCCCCTTCGCCTCGGTGCGCGAGCTGCAGGAGCGGCTCGGCGTGTCGGCTGCGACGGTGCGGCGCGACATCGACAAGATCGACGAGGCCGGCGAAGCACGGAAGGTCTACGGCGGCATCTCGGCGCTCGATGGCGCTTCGCAGGCGGGTGTCGCCTTTGCCAGGCCTTACGACGAGAACCGCGATCTCGCGGTCGAAGCCAAGCGGCAGATCGCCGCTCTCGCTGCGACCATGGTGCGCGATGGCGACGCCGTCATCGTGCATGGCGGTTCGACCTGTTTCCATCTCGGCGCCAAACTCGCCGACCGCAACATCCGGCTCTACACCAATTCGATGCCGCTCATCGCCTATTTGAGCGACCACGGCCATTGTAGCCTAACCGTTGCCGGGGGTGAACTTCATCGCGAGCCTGGCATCATTCATTCGCTCACCCAGACGGTGCCTTTCTACGCATCGAAGTTCTTTCTTGGCGCGCAAGGCATCAGCCCGGAGGGCGTGCTGGAATCGCATCCGCTGCTGGTCCGCTCCATCGTCGAACTCAGCCTATGCGCCGACCAGATCGTGGTGCTGGCCGACAGCCGCAAACTGTCGATCCACGCGCGCAACGTCGCGCTGCCCTTGTCGCGCATCGGCACGCTGGTGACCGACGACGGTCTTTCCGATGCCGACGCACGCATGCTCGAAAACGCCGGCGTCATGGTGCGGATCGCCTCTGCCTCGGGAGCCGTCCAGTGAAGGTGGCCGTCCTCGACTTCGGCAAGACCAACTCGAAGCTGTTCGTCTTCGGTCAGGACGGGCAGATTCTGGGTGAGCGCCGGACCCAGCCGAACTGGACGCGCGAAGGCGGCTTCAGCGTGCTCGACGAAGCAGCGCTTCACGATTGGGCGGCTCGCGCCGTCGGCGAAGCGGTCGACAATCATGGTGTGGAAGGATTGATGGTTTCGGGCCATGGCTGCACCTTTGCCTTGGTCGACGATGCGGCGCTGACGCATCCGATCCTCGACTACGAGCAGGAGCCACCGGCCGAGATTGCCGCGCAGATCGATCGCCGCATTCCGGATTTCGCCGAGACCTTCTCGCCGCGCCTGCCGCTCGGCTTCAACTATGGTCGCCACATGCTGTGGCTGAAGACGGTGCAACCAGGCGTGTTCGCCGCCGCCAAATCGATCCTCGGTTATCCCCAATACTGGAGCTGGCGCTTTGGTGGCCGGGCGGTGTCGGAGGTGTCCTATCTCGGCTGCCACTCGCATCTGTGGGCGCCGCGCAAGCGCGATTTCTCCTCGCTGGTTGACGCCGAAGGATGGCGCGGCCAGATGCCCGCCTTCGAACGTGCCGGCGCGGTGATCGGCGAGCATCGCTTTGGCGGGGCGACACGGCCGATCGCCATTCACAACGGTGTCCATGACAGCAATGCGGCGCTCCATGCCTATCGCCGGCAGGAGCTTGGCCCGGTCACCGTCGTCTCGACCGGCACCTGGGTCGTCGTGCTCAATCCGGACTGCCCGCTCGACGCGCTCGATCGCGATCGCGACATGCTGGTCAATGTCGATGTCGACGGTGGCCCGGTGCCGACCATCCGCTTCATGGGCGGCCGTGAATTCGCGACGATCAGCGCCGGCTGGCAGGGGGCAATCGACCGCTCCACAGTACAGCAGGTGATCGACGCCGGCATCATGGCGCTACCGAGCTTCGCGCCAGGTGGGCCGATGCCTGGCCATCCCGGCGAACTGGTCGGGCGCACACCCACAGCGGAGGAACGCGCGGCCGTGGCGCTGCTCTACGTCGCGCTGATGGTCGATCTGTGTCTCGACCTGATCCATTCGAACAACACCATAATCGTCGATGGCGGGCTGAACAGCGGCGGCCTGCTCGCCAGCCTGCTGGCGCAGCTGCGTCCCGGCCAAGCGTTCATGCAAGGCGCCACGCTGGAGGGCAGCGCCACTGGAGCGGCGGCTCTCGCCTTCGAGAGTGTTGGACGCGAATTTGCCGCCGAGGCGCCGGAGCCTGTTCGTGCTTCAAGCCTCACCGGGCTTGCCTTCTATCGCGACAGCTGGCGCGGCCTTTCCGCCGACCGAGGCATCGTTGGTGCAGCAGCGGGAGGCACGCGATGACCGCCGCCGCCCGAATCGAAACAGTGCGCCAGTCGGTGCTGGAGATGCGGCACATCTCCAAGACGTTCGGCCCGATCCGCGCCTTGCAGGATGTGTCACTGACCGTCCACGCCGGCGAACTGCACGCGCTGATGGGCGAAAACGGCGCCGGCAAGTCGACGCTGATGAAGGTGCTGTCCGGCGCCTATCGGCCAGATCCCGGCGGCGAGATTCTGATCGATGGCATACCAGTCGCCACCGGCGACCCGATCAAGGCACGCGCCAACGGCATTGCCGTCATTTATCAGGAGCTGTCGCTGGCGCCCAACCTGACGGTCGCCCAGAACATCTTCCTCGGCAACGAGCCGAGACGGTTCGGCATCGTCGACCGCGACCAGCGCAACCGGCGCGCCAAGGAAATCGTCGCGCGGCTCGGCGTTTCCTTCCCGGCGCGCGCCTCGGTCTCCAGCCTGTCGCTTGGCGAACGCCAGATGGTCGAAATCGCCCGCGCGCTGTCGACCAGCGCGCGCATCATCGTCATGGACGAACCGACGACCTCGCTGACCTCGCGCGAGACTGACAGGCTGTTCGAGGTGATTGCGACGCTGAAGTCGCAGGGCATCGCCATCATCTACATCAGCCACCGCATGGAAGAGGTCTACCAGCTTGCCGACCGCGTCAGCGTGCTCCGCGACAGCGGCTATGTCGGCACGCTCGATCGCGCCGATCTGAACGCCTCGCGCCTCGTTTCGATGATGGTCGGCCGCGACCTGTCCGCCTTCTACAGAAAGGATCACCGCCCGCCGGACAGCAACCGAGCGATCGCATTGTCGGTGCGCGACATGTCGGATGGCAATCTCCTGAAGGACTGTTCCTTCGACCTGCACAAGGGCGAAGTGCTGGCGCTGGCCGGCCTTGTCGGTTCGGGCCGCACCGAGCTCGTACGGCTGATCTTCGGCGCCGACAGGCACACGTCAGGCACGTTGGAACTCGACGGCAAGCCGATAGCCATCGGCTCGCCGCGCGAGGCGCTGGACGCCGGCATTGCCTATCTTACCGAAGACCGGAAGGAACTCGGCCTGTTCCTCGACATGTCGATTTCCGACAATATCAGCATGGGCGTGCTCGCCAGGGATGCGCAGGCCGGAGGCTTGCGCGACTTCGCGACGGCCGAAAAGCGCGCCGCCAAGGCCGTTTCCGACCTCTCCATCCGCACCAGGTCGGTGCAGGCCAATGCCGGCTCGCTGTCGGGCGGCAACCAGCAGAAGGTGCTGCTCGCCCGCCTGCTCGAAACCGAACCGCGGGTCCTCATCCTCGACGAACCGACCCGCGGCGTCGATGTCGGGGCGAAGTCGGAAATCTACCGGCTGATCGACGATCTCGCCAAGAAGGGCATCGCCATCCTGATGATCTCCAGCGAACTGCCGGAGGTGATCGGCGTCGCCGACCGCGTGCTGGTGATGCGCGACGGCACTATCGCTGGCGAGGTGACGGCATCCGAAGGCCAGCCGCTCAGTCAGGAGGCAATCATGGAACTTGCAACGGGAGCGGCCAAGGGATGACCGACAAGGCAACCGAGATGAGCGCGGGCGACCAGGCCGTCGGCAGAAGCCGGCGGCTGCGCACCGCCTTCGCCGCCCTTGGCATGCTGCCGGTTCTGATCCTTTTGGCGGCCGGCTTCCAGATCATGAACCCGCGCTTCCTCACCGAGACCAACCTGTTGATCGTCACGCAGCAGTCGTCGATCAACATCGTCCTTGCGGCCGGCATGACCTTCGTCATCCTGACCGGAGGCATCGACCTGTCCGTCGGCTCCATCCTTGCCGCATCGGCGATGGTGGCGGTGATGGTGTCGCTGGTGCCGGAGTGGGGCATGCTCGGCGTGCCGGCGGCCATTCTGGTCGGCCTCGGCTTCGGCGTCATCAACGGGCTGCTCGTCGCCTATATCAAGCTGCCGCCCTTCATCGTTACGCTGGGTTCGCTGACCGCCGTGCGCGGCGTCGCCCGCCTGCTCGGCCAGGACACCACGGTGTTCAACTCGGACCTGCCGTTCGACTTCATCGGCAACGGTTCGCTGTTCGGCATTCCCTGGCTGGTCATCATTGCTCTGTCGGTCGTGGTGCTGTCCTGGCTGGTGCTCAAACGCACCGTGCTCGGCACCTGGATCTATGCCGTCGGCGGCAATGCCGAGGCCGCCCGCCTCACCGGCATCAAGGTGCCGCTGGTGCTGCTCTTCGTCTATGGCGTTTCAGGCCTTCTGGCCGGTCTTGGCGGCGCCATGTCGGCGGCCCGGCTCTATGCCGCCAACGGGCTGCAGCTTGGGCAGTCCTACGAACTCGACGCCATTGCCGCGGTCATTCTCGGCGGCACCAGCTTCGTCGGCGGCGTCGGCTCGATCTGGGGCACGCTGATCGGCGGCCTGATCATAGCGGTGCTCTCCAACGGGCTCATCCTGGCCGGTGTTTCCGACATCTGGCAGTACATCATCAAGGGATTGGTCATCATCGTGGCGGTCGCCCTCGACCGCTACAGGCTCCAGGCAGGAGCAAGAACGTGATTGACCTTAGTCGCCGGCGTCAACGACCCGGTTTCATGTAACGCACCGTGAGAGGCGCGGGGCATCAGGAGGAAAACAATGAAGACCATCGCTAAACTGCTCTGCGGCGTTGCCCTCGCGGCCGTCGCCATCGCACCGGCTTCGGCCAAGGATCTGAACAAGGTCGGCATATCGGTCGGCCTGCTCGGCAACCCGTTCTTCGTCGCCACCATCAAGGGCATCGAAGACGCGGCCAGAAAGATCAATCCCAATGTCGAGGTGACGTCGGTGTCGGCCGACTACGACCTCAACAAGCAGGTCTCGCAGGTCGACTCCTTCATCGCGGCCGGCGTCGACGTGATCATGCTCAACGCCGTCGATGCTAAGGCCATCGCACCAGCGGTTAAGAAGGCGCAAGCGGCGGGCATCGTTGTTGCCGCGTTCGACGTCTCGGCGCCAGGCGCCGACGTCACCGTGATGACCAACAACGTCAAGGCCGGCGAAGCGGCCTGCCAGTACCTCGTCGACCAAACCGGTGGCAAAGGTGACTATGTCATCCTGAACGGCCCTGCATCGTCGTCGATCCTGGAGCGGGTGAAGGGCTGCAAGGACGTGCTTGCGAAGCACCCGGATATCAAGATCCTCTCCGACGACCAGAATGCCGAAGGCTCGCGCGACGGCGGCCTAAAAGTGTTCCAGTCGCTGCTGACCCGTTTCGACAAGATCGATGCGGTATTCGCCATCAATGATCCGACGGCGATCGGCGCCCAACTTGCGGCCAAGCAGCTCAACCGCTCGGAGTTCATCTTCACCGCGGTCGACGGCGCGCCCGATATCGAGAAGGAACTCTCTTCCGGCACGTCGATGATCAAGGCCTCGGCCTCGCAGGATCCTTACGTCATGGCTGGCCAGTCGCTGCAGATGGCAGCCGAAGTGCTTGCCGGCAAAAAGCCGGCCGAGGCGACGGTGCTGCTCGACCCGCAGCTGATCACGGCAGAGAATCTGAAGGACTACAAGGGCTGGACCGCGGCCCGCTAGCTTAGAGCCTCCCAAGGCTGGTGCGGCCGGGACGACCGGTCGCACCGTTTTTTTGTTTGAGCATCGGATTTTCCCAAAACCGGTTTCCACTTTTGGGTCCGATGCTCTCGACCAGCAGGAGACGATCATGTCGCGCATTGGAATCCATTCTTTTGTCTGGTCGGCGAGCTCGGTGCAAGGCGACCTCGAGCGGACGCTGGCCAACACCAAAGAGGCCGGCTTCGACCTGATCGAATTCTCCTATCTCGACCCTGCCAATGTCGATATTGGCGGACTGGCCAGGCGCATCGCCGAGCTCGATCTCGGCGTGGCGATCAGCATCGGACTACCGGCCGACGGCGACATTTCAAGCGCCGACAAGGCGATTGCCGCGCATGGCGTCGAAATCCTGAAACGCACGATCGCGCTCACCCGCGATCTCGGCGGCCAGAAGGTCGCCGGCATCCTCAGCACCAGCCATGGATTGCAGGCGCAGGCGCCGACACGCGATCAATGGAACCGCAGCGCCGGAACGCTTGCCAAGGTCGCGGAGACCGCCAAAGCCGCCGGCGTTACGCTCAACCTCGAGATCGTCAACCGCTTCGAGAGCAATCTGCTCAACACCGCCGCGCAAGGGCTGGCGTTCATCGAGGACACCGGTTCCGACAACATCTTCCTGCATCTCGACACTTTCCACATGAACATCGAGGAGGCCGATATCGGGCTGGCCATCCGCCATGCGGCTGACAAGATCGGCTATGTCCATATCGGCGAGAGCCATCGCGGCTTCCTCGGCACCGGCAACATCGACTTTGCCGCGATCTTCGATGCGTTGACCGCAATCGGCTATAGCGACGACCTCAGTTTCGAATCCTTCTCGTCCGAGATCGTCGACGAGAACCTGTCGAAGAAAACCGCCATCTGGCGCAATCTGTGGACCGACAATATGGAACTGGCCCGGCATGCGCGCCGCTTCATCGCCATCGGGTTGGAGACGGCACGGCGCAAGGCCGAGCTTGTTTCATCAAGCCATCGACCTTAGCACCAGCCGATGTTGATCGCCCGGGCCTTCCTGTTTGCGATCCTCAGGCCAGCTCAAAACGTTCCACAGCGCGCATGATGCCACGCAGTTCGGCGAGGCCTTTCAGGCGGCCGATCAACGAGTAGCCGGGGTTGATCCTGGTCTTGCCGATATCGTCGGCAAGCAGATGGCCATGATCGGGTCGCATGGGAATCCGCCAATCGGCGCGACCTTCCCTACGGCGACGTGTCTCTTCCTGCATCAAAGCGAGGATGACATGCGCCATGTCGGTGCCGCCCTCCAGGTGCTCGGCTTCATAGAAGGAGCCGTCATCCTCGATGGTTACATTGCGCAGATGGACGAAATGGATCCGGTCGGCGAATTCCTTGACCATGCCGACAATGTCGTTGTCGGCGCGCGTACCATAGGAGCCGGTGCAGAATGTCAGGCCGTTCGCCGGGCTGTCGACGGCGTTGAGGATGAAACGCGCGTCCTCGGCAGTCGAAACGATCCGTGGCAAGCCATAGAGCGAGAATGGCGGGTCGTCGGGATGGATGCACATGCGCACTCCCTCCTGCTCGACCACCGGAATGATCTCGCGCAAAAACCAGGCAAGATTGTCGCGCAACTCCTTCGGCCCGATCGAGTCATATTCCGCCAATGCCTCGCGAAAACTATCACGGTCGTAGCTGCGCTCGGTCGCCGGCAGGCCGGCAATGAGATTGCGCTCGATCCTGTCGATCTGCTCGTCGCTCAGTTCCTTCAGTCGCGATTCCGCTTCGGCGACACGTGCCGCGCTGTAGCTGGCTTCGGCATTCCTGCGCTTCAGGACGAAAATGTCGTATGCGGCAAAATCGATCGCATCGAAACGCAGGGCGTAGCCCGTCGTTGGAAGCCGATATGCAAGGTCGGTGCGGGTCCAGTCGACCACCGGCATGAAATTATAGCAGATCGTCGCAATGCCAGCCTTGGCGAGCGCACGGATCGTGTCCTTGTACCAGCCGACATAGCGAAGCCTTTCCGCCGAGCCGATCTTGATCGAATTGTGGACGGGAATGCTCTCCACGACCGACCAGGTCAGCCCTTCGGCCTCGATGATCCGCTGGCGCTCCAGGATGTCCGTCAAAGGCCAGGCGCGGCCGTCGTAGATATTATGCAGGGCGGACACGACGCCCGTGGCTCCGGCCTGCTTGACATGATCGAGCGTCACCGGGTCGTTCGGGCCATACCAGCGCCAACACTGTTCCATCGAGGCTTTCCCTTTGCGATAAAACAGAACCGTATTGTTGGGCCACAATGGAAGTCAAATTAAAGGAGTTTGCGCAATGAAGGATTTCGACGGCAAGATCGCTCTGGTGACGGGGACGACCGGGATCGGCCTGGCGACCGCCAGACGTCTTGCTGCGGGCGGCGCGGCGATCATCGCCTGCGGCATCGATCGCGCGGCCAACGCGGCGATGACAGCGGAACTGGACAGCTCCGGCGCTGGGGCGCTGGTCATGACCGTCGACGTCTCCGTGCCGGATCAGGTCCGCGACGCGGTCGCAGCCGGTGTCGAGCGGTTCGGCGGCCTCGATATTATCGTCAATTCCGCGGCAGTCCATCCGTACGGCACCGCTGTGAGCACCGATTTCGACATCTGGAACCGGGCGATGTCCGTCAATGTCGGCTCGATCTACCTGACCGCGCATTTCGGTATTCCGGAAATGCTCAGGCGAGGCGGCGGCGCCATCGTCAACGTGGCTTCGGTGCAAGGTTTCGCCTGCCAGCAGAACGTCGCCGCCTATGCCACGACCAAGGGCGCCATCCACACATTGACGCGCGCTCTGGCGCTCGACCACGCGCGCTCTGGCATTCGCGTCAATTCCGTCAGCCCGGGCTCGATCCGCACCCCGATCCTGGAAAAGGCGGCGCGCGGCGAAAACGGCACCGACGCCGATGTCGAGGCCGCCTACAAGCGCTTCGGCGAAGCGCACCCCATCGGGCGCATCGGCGAGCCGGAGGAAGTGGCGGAACTCATCGCCTTTCTGTGTTCGTCGAAAGCCGGGTTCTGCACCGGCGCGGACTACAGGATCGATGGCGGCCTGACTGCCGGCATCGGCGTGAAGTAGAACGGGAAAATCGGTCTCGGCTTTACGGGAGACGTTGTCATCGGACGATATTCGGGCAGCCGCCACACGTAGCACCGACGGCGAACCAACAGCGCATAACATGCGCGAGCGCGAATAGTGCACTTGCAGCCGGTTCAACCGTCTGATTCCCTTGGTCACGCTCGGCTGTCCTGATTCGCGCACTGTCCAAAGTCTTTGCAGTGCGCCGGGAACAAGCCTTCCACCGACCGCTGCGCTTGCGCATTCAAGGGGAGAGACGGCAAATGAACACTGCAACGAGGCCGGCAATCTCGGAGATGAGGCCCAAAATATCCGTCATCGGGGTTGGCGGCGGTGGCGGCAACGCCATCAACAACATGATCGCCGAAGGCTTGCAGGGCACCGAATTTATCGTTGCCAACACCGATGCCCAGGCGCTCACCATGTCGAAGGCAACGCGGCTGATCCAATTGGGAGCGCACGTCACGGAAGGCTTGGGTGCAGGCTCCCTACCCGATGTCGGCCATGCCGCGGCCGTCGAATCGATCGACGAAATCATGGATCATCTCGCGGGAACGCATATGTGCTTCGTGACCGCGGGCATGGGAGGCGGAACTGGAACCGGTGCAGCACCGGTCATAGCGCAGGCCGCGCGCAACGCGGGAATACTGACCGTGGCCGTCGTCACCAAGCCGTTCGTCTTCGAAGGAAACCGCCGAATGCATGCCGCCAATGAGGGCATCGAGCGGCTGCGCGAAAGCGCCGATACCGTCATCGTCATACCGAACCAGAACCTTTTCAGGATCGCCGATGCCAGGACGACCTTCGCGGACGCTTTCGCGATGGCGGACCGCGTTCTCTACGCTGGCGTCGGCTGCATCACCGATCTCATCGTCAAGGAAGGCCTGATCAATCTCGACTTTGCCGATGTGAAGTCGGTGATGCGCGATATGGGTCGCGCGATGATGGGGACCGGCGAAGCCACCGGGGAGGACCGCGCCAGGAAGGCAGCCGAAGCGGCGATCGCAAACCCGCTTCTCGACGAAGCCTCCATGATGGGCGCCAAGGGCGTCCTCGTCTCGATATCGGGCGGCACTGACATGACGCTGTTCGAGGTCGACGAAGCCGCCACCCGTATACGCGAGGAGGTCGACGCCGATGCCGACATCATCGTCGGCGCCATTTTCGACAAGGCGCTCGCAGGAAAATTCAGGGTGTCGGTCGTTGCGACGGGATTGCGGCGGGGGCTTGAGATTCCGCTGACGGTGGGGTTGGAAAACCGTATCAACTGAACCAGGCGCCATGGCAGCGCCGGCGGTAGCAATTCGACTTGAAAGTCCGCCGCTCCGGACACCGCCGCCAGACGGTGGTCGGGCGGAACGCCCAACCGCAATTGTTGCGGGATGAGCCTGCGGAGCAAGTTGTCGGTTTTGCCTGCGCGACTCTTGCTGTCGAATTGGAACGCCAGCCAGCGCTCACGGCGCCGGCCGCGTGAACAGGGTGCGGAACAGCTCCTCGGCACGTCGCAGGACTTCATCTGTCAGAACTACCGACTTCGCCTTGATCGCTGGGTTGGCGATCAGCCCCTTCTGGTGCAAGCGATCCAGAGCATCCCAATCCAATCCCTTCCAGGCGCGCCTCTCTTCATGCAGCGTTGGCCAAAGCAGCCCCAGAACGGCATTGTCGATCTTGTCGGTGTCCATCTCCATGCCAGGCAGTTTAACACGGGAAGACGGCGCCTGCCGAGACCCACACCATCGGGTAACTTGACGAGCATCAAAAACTGGCCGCGCCAGGCCGCAAACGCAAAACGGCCCGCACTGAGGCGGGCCGTTTTGTGTATTTGGTTGCGGGGACAGGATTTGAACCTGTGACCTTCAGGTTATGAGCCTGACGAGCTACCGGGCTGCTCCACCCCGCGTCAACTTGACGGCGAATGCCGGCCGGGCAGCCCGGACTTTTTGGTTTGTCCGTCCTCGAGGCCTTCGGCCTTTGCGGGCGGACGGGGCGCTGCTCCACCCCGCGTCAACTTTTCAAGCAAGTCAGCGCTTTACTTAGGTACAAGTTTCGCCAAATGAAAGGGCCGCTTGCGCGGCCCGAGCTCCCGTTTGGCGGGCCTTTTGGTAGAGAGAAGATTTGGATTTTTGCGACGTGCGTTTTGCAGACCTGGCAGCGACCTACTCTCCCGCGTCTTGAGACGAAGTACCATCAGCGCTGGAGCGTTTCACGGCCGAGTTCGGAATGGGATCGGGTGCAGCCGCTCCGCCATAACCACCAGGTCGGCAAAGCGCACGTTGCTCGAGAAGCTTTTTGAGCGAATAGCCAATAGTGAGTAGCGAATAGGGAACCCTATTTTCTGCTCTCTCTGAGCTGTTCGCTGGTCTTATGTGTGCCTTTACCGTTCTTTTGGTCTTGGCGCCTTTCGAAGCGAAGCTTCGCAAGGTCGACCGACCGTCGGCGCCGATGCGCCGCACCCACGTAGCGCCGCCCGCAGGGCGGAACAAGCGTGAGTGAGAACAGACCATCTCGGCGCAATCCGAAGGATTGCGCTGGCGATGGGCATAAGGAATGAGAACGATCAAGCCGATCGAACTATTAGTACCGGTAAGCTTCAAGCGTTGCCGCTCTTCCACACCCGGCCTATCAACGTGGTCGTCTTCCACGGTTCTCAGGGAATACTCGTTTTAAGGTGGGTTTCCCGCTTAGATGCCTTCAGCGGTTATCCCGTCCGGATATAGCTACCCTGCTATGCGGCTGGCGCCACAACAGGTCCACCAGAGATCCGTCCATCCCGGTCCTCTCGTACTAGGGACAGATCCTTTCAATATTCCTACACCCACGGCAGATAGGGACCGAACTGTCTCACGACGTTCTGAACCCAACTCACGTACCGCTTTAAATGGCGAACAGCCATACCCTTGGGACCTGCTCCAGCCCCAGGATGCGATGAGTCGACATCGAGGTGCCAAACAACCCCGTCGATATGGACTCTTGGGGGTCATCAGCCTGTTATCCCCGGCGTACCTTTTATCCGTTGAGCGATGGCCCTTCCACGCGGGACCACCGGATCACTATGACCGACTTTCGTCTCTGCTCGACTTGTCAGTCTCGCAGTCAGGCAGGCTTATGCCATTGCACTCAGCGAACGATTTCCGACCGTTCTGAGCCCACCATCGCGCGCCTCCGTTACTCTTTAGGAGGCGACCGCCCCAGTCAAACTACCCACCATACATTGTCCCGGACCCGGATAACGGGCCGCGGTTAGACATCCATAGTGATAAGGGTGGTATTTCAAGGGTGGCTCCACCTGAGCTGGCGCCCAGGTTTCAAAGCCTACCACCTATCCTACACATGCCACTACGAATGCCAATGTAAAGCTATAGTAAAGGTGCACGGGGTCTTTCCGTCTAACCGCAGGAACCCCGCATCTTCACGGGGAATTCAATTTCACTGAGTCTATGCTGGAGACAGCGGGGAAGTCGTTACGCCATTCGTGCAGGTCGGAACTTACCCGACAAGGAATTTCGCTACCTTAGGACCGTTATAGTTACGGCCGCCGTTTACTGGGGCTTCGATTCAGAGCTTGCACCCCTCCTCTTAACCTTCCAGCACCGGGCAGGCGTCAGACCCTATACGTCGTCTTGCGACTTCGCAGAGCCCTGTGTTTTTGATAAACAGTCGCTACCCCCTGGTCTGTGCCACCCTCCTCCACTTGCGTGGAAAAGGGTCACGCTTCTTCCGAAGTTACGCGTGCAATTTGCCGAGTTCCTTCAGCATAGTTCTCTCAAGCGCCTTGGTATACTCTACCAGTCCACCAGTGTCGGTTTCGGGTACGGTCTATAAGGAGGAGCTATTTCCTGGAACCACGCAGCAGCCCGTTCAATCCGATAAGATTGGACTACCTCAATGATCCGTCACTTCCTCCAGGCCCACGAATATTAACGTGGTTCCCATCGTCTACGCATTTCTGCCTCGACTTAGGGGCCGGCTAACCCTGCTCAGATTAGCTTTAAGCAGGAACCCTTGGACTTTCGGCGGGGGAGTCTCTCACTCCCCTTACGTTACTCATGTCAGCATTCGCACTTCTGATACCTCCACCACCCCTCACGGGTATGGCTTCATCAGCTTACAGAACGCTCCGCTACCGCTCGTGATTGCTCACGAACCCTAAGCTTCGGTGTATGGCTTGAGCCCCGTTACATTTTCGGCGCAAAGACCCTTATTTAGACCAGTGAGCTGTTACGCTTTCTTTAAATGATGGCTGCTTCTAAGCCAACATCCTGGTTGTTTTGGGATCCTCACATCCTTTCCCACTTAGCCATAACTTGGGGACCTTAGCTGTAGGTCAGGGTTGTTTCCCTTTTCACGACGGACGTTAGCACCCGCCGTGTGTCTGCCGACTAGTACTCCCAGGTATTCGGAGTTTGGTTAGGTTTGGTAATCCGGTGAGGACCCCTAGCCCATCCAGTGCTCTACCCCCTGGGGTATTCGGTCGACGCTCTACCTAAATAGATTTCGCGGAGAACCAGCTATTTCCGAGTTTGATTGGCCTTTCACCCCTAGCCACAAGTCATCCCGAACTATTGCAACAGTTATGGGTTCGGTCCTCCAGTAAGTGTTACCTTACCTTCAACCTGCTCATGGCTAGATCACTCGGTTTCGGGTCTAATGCGACGAACTGAACGCCCTGTTCAGACTCGCTTTCGCTGCGCCTACACCTAGCGGTTTAAGCTTGCTCGTCACACTAAGTCGCTGACCCATTATACAAAAGGTACGTGGTCACCCAGGACGAACCTTGGACTCCCACTGTTTGTAGGCAATCGGTTTCAGGTACTCTTTCACTCCCCTTGTCGGGGTGCTTTTCACCTTTCCCTCACGGTACTAGTTCGCTATCGGTCATGCACGAGTACTTAGGCTTGGAGGGTGGTCCCCCCAATTTCAGACAGGATTTCACGTGTCCCGCCTTACTCGAGGACGATGATTTGCATTACGCGTACGGGGCTGTCACCCACTATGGCCCTACTTTCCAGAAGGTTCCGCTTGTCTCATCATCGCCACTGGCCTGGTCCGGGTTCGCTCGCCACTACTGCCGGAGTC